>JARRBB010000053.1 GCA_029981435.1 Thermotogaceae bacterium
CGTGCTCTGGCGGCGGAACGGAAGGAAAACTCTTCTGGTCTACGAGTCATCACGGGTTGAAGCGGGAAGCCATGACTTCTATAAGTCATGGTAGTTCACGAACGATTTGAATTTGTATATTCTACAAAATGTGAAAAATCAATATACAAAATTTGCAATTCATATGTATTTTTTGTAATAATTAATATAGTTATTTGGCTAAGGAAACTAAAAACAAACAAGGGTGGGGGTTATGAGCAAAAAAATATATGTTGCAGTAACTGTTGGAACATCACTAATAGACAATTTATTTAAAAAAATACCTCTTGAAAAGGACGAAAATTTAATAAGCTTTAGGAAGAAAAAAATAAAAGAAATCGAGGAAAATTTGAAAGAATATCTTGAAAAATATGGTGATGATGTTAGTAGTGCTGAATTAAATTCTATTTGTAAATTCAGAAATTTCAGAAATGTCGAAAAAAATTTTTTGAGTATTTTTTTAATAACAACCGAAGGAACGAAAAAAATAGCAGAAGTCTTAAAAGAGCGTCTCTGTAATAAAGGTTATGATGTAAGATTAGAAAATACTGATTTTTCATTAGAAGAATCCAAAATCAAAGATTCTATAAGAGAGTTTTTTAATACTTTAAAAAAATTAAAGGCATTGGCAGATGAAGAAAATGCGGAGTTTGTGATTCTTTCATCTGGAGGTTATAAAATACTTTCAGATTATTCTTATTTGTTTTCTACGATATTCAAAGTCCCCGTTTACTATGTCCATGAAAAAATGTCGAAATTAGTCAGTATACCGCTTGCGCCTTTATATTGGGATTACAGAGTATTTGTTAACATGACAACAAGATTGAAGAAAACGCCTGAATTTTTCGATCCTCTTGAACTTATAAAAGACAGTATAGAAGAAATAAAATACGATCTCATATACAATGAACCAGTAGTAGACATGGTTAAAGATGATTCATATAGAGAGATTCTAAAAAGTGCCATACCTATATGGCACAACCTTTGGATTGGTGACTTAATTCCAGAAACTGTTGAACACTCTCAAAAGCACAGTAGAAGATTACTTGAAAGATTTGAGATGATTTTAGAAGACTTTCGAAAAAGTGATTTTGATTTCTTCGAAGAATATGAACTTGAAACTGAAGATGAGATAAACAAGTTTCTGTTTCTGCTGATAGCTTCTGCCTATCTTCACGATATTGGACACACTGTTCTGGCTTTTGAAACTGAAGATGGTGAGTTTAAAAGTTTGAAAAATTTTCCAGAAGTTGTCAGGGAATTTCACAACGTTTTCAGTGTGTATGAAATCTCAAGGAAGCGAAACTTTCTTGAATTAGAGAAATTGAATGAAAAACTTTTTAATGCACTAAGATTGGTTGTTCTTTATCACAGAAAGAAAATGAATCTTGTCAAACCTCTTGATATTGATTTTTCAAATTACAAAGAAAGATATGCAAAAGATCTTCTTGAGAAAACTCTGAAATACGAAAATAAGCTTGACTATTCCCCGTTGGTTGAAAACAAAATTTTCCATGATTTGGAAGATGAAAAGATCAAAAAAATAACTCTGAAAGTTGCAGCGTTTTTGAAGTTTCTTGACGAACTTGATGTACAGGCAGACAGGGTTGTGGATAAATATTATCAATCTGTTAGACAAGAAAGAACGAAAGAAGAAGTTGAAGAGATAATAAAACTAAAAAATCTTAGTAATTACGAAAAATTTCTTGAATTTAACGAAGAAGCCTTTAAAAAATTAGAGGACTTGAGAAAAGAGAAATACAACGAGATGTACAAAAGGTTATTCGATGGTTACGAAATAGATCAACAATTTGAACTTGCAAATGAAATAAAGATAATATTTAAAATTTCACAGTTTGAACATTTTAAAAAGCACAGTAGCATAGAATACGTTATACCCGAGATAGAAAATGGTAAGTTAATAATAAAGATTTCAGGAAAAGATGAAAATATATGTGATGAAGTAAAAAAAGACATAGAAGACCAAATCAATCGTTTGAAAAAAGATCAAGAGGAAAAGAAATTAGAAGAAGATTTTGGAAAAAATATTAAACTTCTACCATTTGATTTTGAAAAAATAACTGTGAAAATAGACAAACCAAAAGGTTCTTGATATTAACAGGAATTTCTCAGTTACGATCAAAGAAATGCTGTGTATTATGGTATTTCGTCAACTGCTATAGAAGTGGTATTTAGTAAATATAGTTTTGGAACTGAGATAAAAAATAAGATTTCTCGTTGTTACGTTTCTTGAAATGGCGCACAATGGATTGTTATTTTGAATGAGTCTGAAAATATAACCAAGTCTTCGATAGTTTTCAATATTTTTAATTAACAGAATCAACTATTCAAAAGGGGGGAAATCTTTGACTTATTTTGCCTATGATGTACGTTCCATAAAAAACTTCATTTTCGAAAGTCTTGAATTTAAATCGATAATAGGTGCAAGCTATCTCGTTAGAAAATTTGACGAGAGAATAAAAGAAGACATAGGGAAAATTGATTCGATCGAGTGTATATATACCGGTGGTGGTACAGGAATTTTCAAAATGAAAGATCGTAATAAGAAATCGGAGGTTGAAAGAATTTTCTTGGAAACCAAAGAAAAATTTTTTAAAGATCATGACGTTGTTTATACTTTTGTGGATGAGGACGAAGTGAAAGAATCTTCCAAAGATGATTTTGAAAATCTTGATGGAATGGACGAGATAGGTAATTTTGCAAAATTGTATTCAAAGGTAGCTTTCAAACTCAACGTAGAAAAAGAGAAATTCAGAGAGTCTCAGGAGAAGTTGCTTGAAAATGTTTGCCCTCTTTGTGGTGAACGCGAAGCAACTGAAACACTTAGAAGACCTTCAGAAGGAGCGATTCAAGTTTGTCCATTATGTAAGATGAAGTACGATGCTTTTTATGAAAGACATGAAAATGAAAAAGGCAAAAGCACCCAGCTTTCAGATTATGCGGAATCTAAATCTTCTTCCAATAACAGAGATTCCGAATCTACTTCAGGGTATCTTGGAATTGTGTACTGTGATGGTAATTCACTTGGAAATATATACAAAGAGTTTAAAACTGCCGAAGATTTTAAAACTTTCAGTGATGCCTTGGATAAATTCGTAGGAGAATGGGTAGAGAAAATTGTTGAAAATAATGATTTTTTGGCTCCTATACTTGGTGGAGACGATATATTGATCTTCGGAAAACCTTCGAAACTGATTGAAGCTATAAGAAATTTCAATGATTATTTGAAGCAAAAAAGAGCTGATGTATCTAATGAACTTACTTTTTCGATAGGTGCCGCAGTTATTCCAATGACACTTCCTTTAAGGTTTATATTTGATGTCGTAACTGATCTACAAAAAGAAACAAAGAAATTACGACACAGACTATCCGAAGAAGTAGGAAAAGAAAAATCATCCTTTATAGCCTTCAGATATTTGAATTCTTTCGATTTAGAACCTGTAAACGTTGAAAAATGCTTAAAATTTGGTGCGGGAATGAAACTTGAAGATTTTCTGAGTCTCTATCAAAAGATTGAAAAATATGCAAAGGACAAAAAAGTGAAGAGATCTACAATCCAGAAAATTTACGATGCGATACTTGGCGAGACAATTGATGAAGATATAAATATCTATGGTGCAAAAATAGCAGTGATGTATTTTCTGTCAAGAGAAGAGAACGAACTCAGTTACAAGGATATAGAAGATATATCACAGGATATTCTGAAATTGTCTAAATCTGAGGAATATGAAAAAGAAAAATTAGAAGTATTTCCAATTTTTATGGAACTATTTTCATACTATGAAGACTTTCTAAAAGAAGGTGAATCGAAATGAGCAGAATAATCAAATACGCAAGGGCCACAATAAAAACAGCTGGGCCAGTTATTGTTGGTGGGAGAGGGTTTCATAGATTGGCTGATATCTCAACAAGTTTTGATGGTGAAAGATTGGTAATAACTATGTCTGCTTTGAAAGGAGTATTAAAGGATGCTTTGAATTTCTATGCTACAGAAGATCTTGTGAAAAAAGCTACAGGAAGTGTTCCTGATGACGAACCACAGGTTTTTGAAGAATCCAAAGTTTTGTTTCAGGATTTTAGCTGTGATATTTATGAACTCGATATCAGAACACGTATAAAAGTAGAGAGAATGACAAGAACAGCAGAATCAGGGGGGCTTTTTACAGCGGCTACAATACCAATTGGAACTACTTTCGAAGGAAATATATTTTTCAAGGAAGGCCTTTCTGATGATGAAATAACGAAGATCATAGAAATTTTAAACAATCACAAACACAAAATCGGTGCATCGAAGACTGCGGGATTTGGAAGTATAGAATTCAGAGTTGATGAACCTGAAGAGGTTGAAGTTCGTAGATTGCCTCCAGGGTTTTATAAGGTTTACTTCAAGCCTTTGACACCTTTTGTGAGTACAAAATATGGTAACCAAACACTCGAGAAAAGATATCTTTTAGAATCTCAACCGCAAATTTCTGGAGATGCAATGAAAAGTGTTTTAAATGTTGAAAGAGCCACTTTCTTTTACCCTACTGATATAAAATCGAGCGATATTGAAAGCCTTGTAAATCCGAAATACTATTATTCTTATAAATACGAGGAAAATTCTAAAGAGAATCTCCTGTTCGATTTATTGAAAGCCCGCTTCAATAAACAGGCATTTTTGCTTGAAAAAAGTGGTAAACGACTTGAGAGAGCAAAAGGAACAAAGGTAAAAAGAGTGTACAACTTCCATATAAAGAGAAATTTCATGGTAAACACTGTTGAAACTTTCTGGGTACAGCAGGCATACAAGCCTGAATATATAGTTGGCTATGTCTACTCTTCAAGTGAATTGGAAATTCCAGAATTCATTTCGATTGGTGGAGCACGAGGCAAGGGCTATGGATTGATGAAATTTGATAGCAAAGAAGAAATTGCTGATGAACCTGAAGTAATTGAAAATTATATAGAAAAATTCAACAGAAAACTTTCAAAATATGTCGATATTGGCGATGAAAAATATGTTCCATTATTGATTTTAACGCCAACAATTGTCAAGAATACGGACGAGCTTTTTAAAACTATTAAACCTGTATTCGAGTTCTGCGATATCCAAAATTTCAGATATTACAATCAGCAAACCTCAAAAACTCATATAGTAAAAGCCATTTCGCCCGGAAGTTTCATACTTTTCAAAATCATAGATAGCGAGAATTGTATTTCTGAGATTCTTGAAAAAAGAAAAACCGGCCTTGGAGAATTAACTGAAAAAGGGTGCGGAGCATTTGAAATTATTGAAACCAATAAGTGGGGGTGAATCTTGTGGCTAGTAAAAAGGAGCTTGCTAAAAAAGCTTATGAAATAATGAAAGGAAATAAGTTCGGTAAAATCTCTGATACACAACTTCGCAATTTTGTGGAAGCTGCTAAAAACGCCGATAATTTTGAAGAGTTTAGAATTTTTTTGAAATATCAGGAAAGCAGAGACAAGGGTGTTGAAGACTTCTTTAGTAAATCTGATGTTCTCAAATATTTGGAAGAAGAATTTGAAAAAGAATCTTTCGAGAAATCCAGAGAACTGATAGCGTACTTTTTTGGAAATCTCGCAAGGTGCAAGAAGGCAGGTGGAAAAAATGATAGCTCTAAACAAAATTAGAAATATATATAAAATAACCTTCAAGATAGTCAATTTAACGGGTCTGAGAATAGGAAGTGGCCAGGTTTCCATTGATCCAACAAAGCCAGATAATTTTGTGATGCGCTGGAAAATGAATACAAAAGAGATCGTTTTCATACCTGGTTCAACTCTGAAAGGGATATTCAGGAGCACTATAGCGAGTTTGACTGAAGATTCAAAATGCGATTGGCATGACAAAGCGCCTAACAAAGAGAATAAAAAAGAATTTCTGGAAGCATTGAAAAATGATGAAGTGATTCTTTGTGATGAATGTAGGCTTTTTGGAAATGGATTCATACAGGGTAGGTTACTTTTCAATGATGCTATATGTGAGGGTGATTTCAATATTTCCATCAGAGATGGTGTTAGAATACGCAGAGATACCGAAACAGCAGAAGATAAGGGTAAATATGATTATGAAGTTGTTGACCCAGGATGCGTTTTTAACGCGGAGATAACAGCTATCAACGTTTCTGAAAAAGATCTTGAACTGCTTCAGAAAGTGAAAGATTTGATAAACCTTGGAGTAATAAAGATAGGTGGACTGAAAAGCAGGGGACTTGGGAGATGTGAAATCAAAGAATGGAAAGTAGAATCTTTAAAAGAGGCAGGTGGAAGCAGCAATGTTTGATAAATTTATCAGTTCCTTTGTCATAAACTTTAAAGTTGAACCACAAACAGGCTTTTTAATAGCATCTGGCAAAATTCCAATCGATCCTATAGAACCTGATACATCGTTTGTCAAAGCCAGAACAACTTATTCAGATTATCCACTTCCATATATCCCTGGAAGCAGTTTCAAAGGACCTATAAGAGCTTTCACAGAATCACTACTGCGTTCTAAAAATCAAAATGCTGCTTGCGATTTGGGTGAGGGCAACTGTATGAAAAATTACAATAATAAAAAAGATAGTGGCATTGAAAGATACAAACATGCATGCCTTGCTTGTAGAATGTTCGGATCTACAAAGATGGCATCTAAGTTAAGATTTGACGATTTACTCCCGTATAAATCAATTGATGAAATAGAAGGCGTATTGAATCGTGTAAGGGAGAAAAGTACCATAAGAAATGGTATAAAAATTGACAGAGCAAAAGGAACAGCAGCAGGGGGAGCATTGTTTTTTTATGAGAGTATAACCATTCCGTTTTATGGAAGTATAACAGCAAAAAATCCTGAAAAGTGGCAGCTCGGTCTCATTTTTCAGATATTCGATCATATAAATTCCGGGTACATAAAATTTGGTCATTCGAAGTCAAGAGGAATGGGAAGGTTGAAAATAGAGGTTGAATCAATCGATATTGCCTATACTGGTGAAAAATTAACCTTCTGGGATTTGAATGGTGAAAATAAGGGTTTGAATATAGAAATTAACGGTTCAGGGGATTTTGTGAAAACTGTTAGACTCGAGAAAGACGATATGTTGAAATTTATAGATGCCATAAAAGACGAATCAAAAGAGGAACTTGAGAGAGCTGTGAATACTAAGAGGGAGTGATTTCATGATATCTGAAAAAGAAAAGGGTTATATAGTCTGTGAAAAGAATTCAAAAGCCCCTAAATTAGAGGTTTATGACTTTATAAATCGATTCGATGGAGAAGTTGGGGTTTTAAAATTAAAAGGTAAAGTTATTCAGGAGGTTGCTGTCACTGACAATATTCAATATCCGGAAGATGGAAAGATAGTTTACAAGTTTTACAGAGAAAATGGAAAACCATTGTTGCCGGGATCGTCTTTGAAAGGTTCTGTGAGGACGTATTTTGAATTTTTCTTTGGAAATGAAAACGCTGATTTGGTTTTCGGAAGTAATAAAGGAGCTTCAAGAGTATTATTCGAGGATAAATATTTAAAAGAAGAATGGTTAACAAAAGTTGATGTGCCAAAATTCATTGCAAAGCCTAAAGACCGTGAGAGTAAACTTCTTGTAAAACTCTATAAATTAAAACCATCAGAAGAATATAAAAATAGAACCAACCAAATGGAAGCAATTAAAAAAGGAAGATTGAACTTCAATATAATTATTCAAGGGCTTTCTCCAGATGCGTTAAAAGCCATTTTGTTTTCATTTGGATTGTTCAAAAATTATAAATTTCCTCTCAAAATCGGACGGGGTAAAAACATTGGATATGGAGCAATAGAATATGAGTTTGTTTCGTATGAGCGGTCTGAGTTTTCAAAAATTCAGAACATTGATTATAAGAAGTTCTTAGAAGATGAAAAATTAGGGAATAAATTTCTTGAAAAATATAAAATAGATGACGAGCTTCTGTCTAAAATTAAAGAGTTAAAAGAAAAATAGGGAGCGTGTGTAAATGGATAAGGAAAAATTGTTATCAATGGTTCAGAAAGAAATCGATAAGTTAGAAAAAGCAGACAAAAAACTGGATAAAAACACACTTTTGAGTTTTAAAGGTATTCTTTTGAACACAAGAAGCACACAAGTTTTCCAAAAATTTCTTGGAATTTCAAGTTCTCACCAAAAACGTGGAAGTAGTTTGGAAGAAAAATACAACACCGCGATAGAATTCTACAGAGAATTATCAAAGTATCTTGATAATTACATAGATCTGGCAAGGGCTTTTGGGTATGCTGCAAGAATAATAGCAGGTAAAGGAGAAGATAGTAGTATAAAAACAAATACGAAAAAATCAAATAAGGAAGTAAAACGTCAAGCCAGAAGCTTAAATTTGGACAAAGCAGATCTTCCTGATTGGAAAAAGCAACTTTTGGAAAAAGCAAATTAATGATTTTAAAAGGAGTTCTCAATAATTTTGATTTTAATAGGTCGATTCCCGATTTACACTGATTTTGATGTTTCTGAATTATCTGATTATAGAAAATGGGAATATATTCTTGGGCTGATTTCAAAATTTAGTGTTTCGCTTGCAAATTTTATTGAGATCACTCCTGAGCCTGTTCTGCGCTTAATAGGACCTTTCAAGGCTAAAAAAAGTAAAAGCTACATAATTTTATCTTCACCTGTTTCGATGATTTTCAAAATACTGCTGTCGGAACTTCCAAAAATAACATCATGTTCTACGTCACCTAAAAGTAGATTTGTTGAAATGACAACCTTGGATGATTTATACGATATTCCAGGAGAATATAAAATAGAATTTGAATACCCAATCATTGACTTTGAGTTTTTGAAATACTATTTTAGAAAATTCATAGGACTTGAACTTCAGATTAATTTTGAGTTTTTGGCGATCAAAAGGAAAAATAATAAAAATACACTTCAAATCAAAACGTTGAACTCCGATACCACTGCAGCAGTAAAATTTCTTAGATATCTTTGTTTAGGTGATAAATACAATTACTCAGACGTAAAGATAAAAAGGGTTGCTAACAATGAATAAAAATCGGCAAGATGAGAACATTTATAAGAAAGTTTCCATAGGGGGCTAAAATGACAATGCAGGATTATGCGGTTTTCAATTTTAAAAACCAAAACCCAATAAAAATATTCACATTTATTGGAAAAGGAAATTACGAAGAAGTGGAAAACATAATAGAAGATTATACAATTGTCGAAAGGGTTTTTCCGGTTGCTTTGGTGAAATTTTTCAGAGAAAAATATCCTGATCAAAAACTCAAAGTTTTGTTCTTCTTAACTGAAGAAGTTAGAGAGCACAAAAACTGGAAAGAGTTAACAAAACCTTTTTTAAAACAAAGCAATACAGATTATGAAGAAATACCGATCCCTGATTATCTTGAACCGTCAGATTTTATCCAAAAAATGCTTCCTTATCTTGAAATAGGTGATAATGTAATTTTAGACACCACGTTTTCTTTCAGGAATATACCGTTGACTGCTGTTGTTGCCTCATTGTATTTGAAAGAAGCGAAAGAAGTTGAATCAAAAATCATCTACGGCATGAAAATCGGCAAAAAATTGGAATGCAAAGACTTAACGTCTTTGATTGAAATGGCAGAATGGCTCTATGCTGTTAAACTCTTTAAAGAATATGGATATGGTGACAGATTTGCTGAATTGGTCAAATCGATAAATTCAAAGATCTATAAATTTATTGACAAAAAGGAACGTAAAAACACTCCTAAATCTCTTTCGAGTTTTCAGCAAAACCTTAGAAATCTTTCCACCGCTTTGAGATTGGGTTCTATCCGTGAGATAAAAGAAAGTATCAGAAAATTCATCGATATTCTGGATATGGAAGAAGCTTTGGAAGAGATCCGCGAATACGTTCCCATGCTCTATCCCATGATTCCGTCTTTGAAAAATGTCTATAATAAATTCAATACAGGTGAAAACAAAATAAAATTGGATGTAAAAGAACTTAATGCAGAAAGAGAATTGTTGAAGTTTTACATAAAAACGAATGATCTTGGAATGGCTTTAAGACTTGCCAGAGAATATTTGATAAACATCGCTTTATACAAAGAAGGAAAAGCAGACAAAGTTCTTGATAGAAAAGAAAGGGAGAAAGTTTCAATCGGTGAGAGCGATGTAATAAGAAACGCAAGAAACTATGTAGCGCATTTTGGTTTTAACGAAGACAATCTGAAAATAGTAAAAATTATAAAAGAGCTCGAGAAAATAAGTGAAAAATCGCCCGATGAAATATACAATGAATATCAGAAGGAGAAAGCAACTAAAAAAGCATTGATCTCTCCTCTTGGAACAACTCCAGGTGCTCTCTATACAGTTATATGTAGAGAAAAGCCTGATATACTGATCGTAATAAGCTCCCAAGAGGGATTCAAAAGACTTGATGAAATAATTCAGCAGTCGAAATTCAAAGGAAATTGTTATAAGATTTTAGTTAAAGACCCTTTCAAAGGAATAAATGAAGTGAAAAACGTTGTGGAAGAGGCTAAAAAACACCTTGAAGATGTGAAAGAGCTTGTTATAAATCTCACAGGTGGAACTTCTCTATTGGGATATATGGTGGAGCGTGTGCGTGATAAAGTGCGTTATGGAAAAGAAATCAGAACGATAATGGCAATTGATAGAAGGCCTTATGAAGAACAAAAGATGAATCCATATGTTCTTGGAGATATTTTGCAAGTCCCAGACGACTAATTAAATTAGTACCGTGGTATACTAAAAATGATTCAGACTGATAGAATGAGAAACTAAAATCCTCAAAATCGTTTGTTAATCGATATTATCGTTGAAAATAGCTCTTTGAAAAATGAATAATATTCTGTATTTGGCAATAAAAGCTAAAAACAACAACTTGATGGTTGAGATATCTATGAGTTGTCAACCTCCCCTCAAAAAAATGAATTGTCTATTCATGCGGGTTTCAGAAGACAGGTTGGCAAGTGGCATAAATAAATGATTACAGAAGATTTTCGTCTGAAAGTTAGTCTCTCAGAAACAAAGTTCACAACAGGTAGAGAATGTTAGCTTATTGCATGCCTTTATTTATCAATAATACAGAATTGAAGTGTCCGAATTTAGCTTCTCTCTGAAAGAGATGGAAACCCATCCTGACGGCCCTCCTTTCGTTCTTGATTAAAACTGTCCGAATTTAGCTTCTCTCTGAAAGAGATGGAAACTCCATTCGGACGGCCCTCCTTTCACTGTTTATTAGTAACGTCCGAATTTAGCTTCTCTCTGAAAGAGATGGAAACCCTAAGGAAGCCGGGTATCCCGGCTTCCTTTAATGCATTTAGTCCGAATTTAGCTTCTCTCTGAAAGAGATGGAAACCTATCTGGAACTATCATTACCCCCATCTTTCTGATTGATAGTCCGAATTTAGCTTCTCTCTGAAAGAGATGGAAACTCGCCCTCCCCCTTCTCCTTCTTAATATTTATTTCTATGTCCGAATTTAGCTTCTCTCTGAAAGAGATGGAAACTACCATCACGAGAAGTGATGGTAAGGTAATACTCAATTTGTCCGAATTTAGCTTCTCTCTGAAAGAGATGGAAACACGCTCTCATCGTCCTCTCGGAACGATGAGCTGAACTTCGTCCGAATTTAGCTTCTCTCTGAAAGAGATAAGAACAAGCAAAAAAGAAAGGGGATGATTATTCACTCTTTTTGTTCAAAGATTCTGTTAGCTAAAAGTATTGAACTATCAAAAACTTCATTGTTCTTGAAGATCCCTCGCGTACGCTTGGGATGACAGTTTTTCATAATGTCATTCCGAGGAACGAAGTGACGAGGAATCTTAATTCACTCGGAATAACATAGTACTTTGATTCTTTCAGAAAAACGATCTCCTTGTCATTCTAAAGAGCTTTAGCGGCGGGGAATCTTACTCTAAATGATCTGTGTTTTTAATCACTTTCACCACTAAACGATTGGTAAAATTTAAAGTGTGAAAAGAAGATAAAATGCAAGGAATTGAAAGCGTCAAGCAGTTACTTATATTTTTAAAGAGACAAGAGCAGAGAAGCAATAGCACAAAAAAATTGATAAAACAATGCGAAATTTTTTCAATCGCAGTCAAAAATGGTAAAATTTAATAAAACAATCTTAATCAGGCTGATAGTCGACATTCTAAAAATATTAGAAATCATAGAATATTGAATTATACTTTGTTATAATTAAAAAGTATCAAAACACCGAACATTACAACAAACTTTTTCATCAAGGGAGGTTGTTCGATATATTTCACAGCATTGTATTAGAGCTGAAAGCGCTGGACTCAGGAGAAATAAAATTTTATCCTGGAAATAATATCCATGCATTTTTTTTAAGGGCGATAAGAAAATTTGATGAAAAAATCTCAAAGAAACTTCATGATCAGAAAAGAGAAAAACCTTTCACAGTTTCTTCTTTCCTTGGAACGGAAGTTGACGAACCTATCAGTATAAGAACAGGAAAAAGTTATTATATAAGATTGACAATTTTGGAATCAAATGTCTTCGATATATTCACAAAAAGCTTACTGGAAAAAGGGGTTTTGCAGGATGTTGTGAATATAGGCAGTATAAGGTTTTCTATAGAGCGAGTAGTATTTCACAACAGATTCAGTAATTGGGCTGGAAAGGTATCGGTTGAAGAGCTTTTTGAAAAATCCCTCCCAAGTCAAAAGGTTTTGATCAGATTTTATACTCCTACACTTTTTAAGACAGGAGATCTTCACTTTAGATATCCCGATCCTGTGAAAATTTTCACAGGGCTTTTAAATAAGTTCAATTCATACAGCAAAATAGAACTTGATAATTCAATAAGCAAGAAGTTCTCAGAAATTGTTGTTTCAAAGAAAAGAACAATGAAGAAGCGAGTTTATTTTAAAAATTTCTACCTTGAGGGTTTTGTAGGTGATGTTGAATTTTTACTGCCTTTCAATGATGAAGTTCTGTTGAAAAATATAAACTTGCTTGCAAACTTTTCATTTTATGCAGGCGTTGGATACAAAACACCAATGGGCTTGGGACAGGCAAAAATGATCGATATTAATGGGTGATAAGGTGGATTGTGAACTACCATGACTTATAGAAGTCATGGCTTCCCGCTTCAACCCGTGATGACTCGTAGACCGGAAGAGTTTTCCTTCCGTTCCGCCGCCAGAGC
>JARRBB010000009.1 GCA_029981435.1 Thermotogaceae bacterium
TGGAGACCAGTGGAACTTCCAGCTTCCATTCAAACAGATGTAGTTTGGCCAGTATTCCCATTCTGCGTTAAAAGGGTTGAGTCTTGGAATGAAGGTACAGTGAGCTGGTTGTCTGTTTTTGAACAAAATCCTCGGATTTTCCCAGTCGTTTGAATATTTGTGCATGACTGTTTTCCTCCTTTTTGGCTTTTGATCATTTTGTTTTATAGATTTGTATAATATTCTTTAGCAATGATCAAGAATGTACTCGCAGTCCATGTATGGGCTCTATCTCTTAATCCTTCACCGGTTAAAGCATTGAAATTTTCGGCAAAACCTCCTTTTTTTATCAATTCGATGAAACGTTTTGAAAGTTCAAAAACTAAATCATTTCTTTTTAATTGTTTAAGAGCTTCTATCATTAACAAGGTAGAAGGTGCCCATATTGGTCCTCTCCAATAGCCATCTGGATTGTAAAATTTGCTTTTAGGACTCTCAGTAGCTAAACCAAAGTTTGTTAGATAATCAGTTACTAATATTTCAATTGCCTTTTTTGTTACCTTCTCTGGTAATCTTTTACCAAGAATCAATGAAATCAAAGGAAGTAGGCTTTTCGAATCTATAACCTTGTGATCGCCAGAAATCTTAGGAACAAGTCTGTCATCTACCAGAAAATGCTCCAAGAATTTTTTATAAAGTTCATCACTTTTGCTTTTCCAGTATTTTATTTTTTCAGCATCACCTAACTTTTTGGCAATTTCTGAAAGTGTATCCATTTGGATGATCAAAAATGCTGAGAGGTCTGGACTCTCAATAGGAGGTCTTTCGATAAAAACTGTACTATTGTCCCATCCTGAGTCGTTCCCGTGATTGTACTGAGGAATACCGTCACCATCGTAATCTCTACATTTTAACCACCAATTTGTTAAGGCTGATAAGCAATCATATGCATCTTTTAGCTTATCTGGCTCAATATACATATTCTCCAAAAGTTTCTTGAAAGTCCAACCATGAATAGGTGGTTTGATAAAGTTCCAAAATTGCTCGTAGTCGTTGATGTAGTCAGGAACAGCACCAATATTGTTTTGAGAATCGAAAATGACCATGAATTGATCCCAGGCTAAATCAAAATTCTTGTAGCTCAAAGCAATGGCGTTAAAGCAATGATCCCAACTCCACAAATCAGTCATCCAGTTCTTGGACATTAAAACTGCAGGACGTTTTAAAAAACCGTGAGGCTTTACAACACTTGACCATAAAATATAGCCTGCTAAATGAAATTGCTGAAGAAGTTCATTTGATATTTGAGGGAGCTTTTCTAAGAATTCTTCGAATTCTTTTCTTATCGTTTTGACAGATTCATCGAAACTTTCTTTTATTTTAAATTTATTGTTGCAGTCTTCATTTTCATCGACTTCTTTTATCAATATTTCGAAATCTTCTTTTTTGGGAAAGATGTTCAATTCGATTTTTGAACAGGTTGTACCAGTCCAAGGAGCATTTAGATTTAAGATTCCAGATTTTACAGATATTACAGCCTGAAATCCTCCACCATAAAAGTTAAGAAGCCAATTATTTTTTTTGCTATCGATTGGTATCAGGAAAGAATGGGAATTTTCCAACGATAGTTTTATGCCAGTACTCCCTACAATTCTAACCGTGTCGGGATCAGGAATACATATTTTTATCTCACCTTCGGATGTCTTAAGCTTTACAACTTCTGGTGAATTTTCTATCTTAAAATCCATCTTAACTCCATTTTTTTT
This sequence comes from Thermotogaceae bacterium, assembly GCA_029981435.1. Lineage (GTDB taxonomy): Bacteria > Thermotogota > Thermotogae > B21-G9 > HyVt-16 > HyVt-16. Next base: position 1,746 of record JARRBB010000009.1, read on the forward strand.
GATAGGTTCGAGTAAAAAAATCTCTTTCTGTTTTGCATTCCCATGCAACGTTCTGAGATAAAGACCTTCTTTATTGACTTTGTAATCTTTGCCCCATACTTCCTTTGAAATGTACGAAAGTGAAAAATAAGAACCATATCTGCTGAAAGGAACATATCTAATATCAAAATTCATTTTTTCCCTCCTCAGATACAGTACTTTTTCTAACAACAATACCAACATCTATTAATTCTGTTCTTGGTTCAAGTTCAGGATTTTTGATTCTTTCAATTAGCATTTCAACAGTTTTATAACCAAGTTTGTACTTGTCGAATGTTATTGAAGTCAAAGAAGGCGAAATCATATGTGAAAATTCCAGATCATCATATCCAACAACTGCTATATCTTTAGGTATTTTCAATCCCTTTTCCTTAATAGCTTCAATGGCTCCGTAAGCTATTTCATCGTTGTAGCAGAATAATCCATCAAATTCAACTTCTTCCAGCTTTTCTTTTATTGTTAAATAGGCACCTTGAGTATCGTAAGCTTTCTCGGAGGAAAGTTTTTGTACGAATAGTAATTCTTCGTGAAACTCTATACTGTGATCCTTTAAGGCTTTTATATATCCTTGGAATCTTTCTTTCAATTTTTTTTCAGATTCAAAGTTGGTTGAATGAAGCATGGCTATTTTTTTCCTTCCAATTTCTATTAAATGTTTAGTTGCAATATAACCACCTTTGAAATTATCAGGAGATATTATGTCAAATTTTCCACTTGGAAAAACAGTTCCAAAGGCTACACAAGATTCTCTAATTCTAAATTTTTTATAATCCGAATCATCTAAGTTTAATATATTTGCAGCTATTATGAATCCATCTATTCTCTTTCTCAGAAGATTTTCTATGTTGTGTCTTATAGTTTTAGCTGAATTGTTAATTAAATTCGTTATTAGCAAAACATACCCATATTTTTCTGCAGCATGGGTCATTCCTTTGATTACCAATTCATAAAATGGATTAGAAATCCCGGTCACGATGAATGCAATAGTATTAGATTGAGAACGTCTCAAATTTGAAGCGGTATCGTTCTTTATGTACCCTAATTCTTCAACGAGCTTCAAAACTTTGTCACGCGTTTCAGGACTGATATCTGGATGTCCTTTTAAAGCTTTATGAATTGTTGTTGTTGAAACACCAAGCATGTTTGCTATATCTTTTAATGTGATATATTTCTTCCTCATTCTATCCCTCTTCTTTCTTCAGTTATAATGTGATTTTTAAAATATTTCCGATTCCTAAATCTATTTTTAGAAACTTTGAAAATTCTTGTTTTAATTTACTTTTTAAACCTACAACTGGATCAAAAATTTCCAAATCTATAGTTCTTTTGTTGATTGAATCATCGAGTATTATTAATTCTCTATTATTGGAACCATTCAGAATGTACATTTCTGAAGTATCACTTAAAAACTCTTTTAAATTTTCAAAAGACAGAACATTTTTTGTGTATAGAGCAATTATAAGTTTTTTTTCATATTGAGAAAACGCAAAAGCTTGTGTGAAATCTCCGCATGAAAATTCTGGAACAAATTTTCCAAATAAGAGAGTTTCCCTATTTTTCATGAAAAAATCTGTCCAGAACTTTATCACTTTCTTTTCTCTTTCATCTAATTTCAAGAGATCTACTGAAAGCATAGGAACACTGAATATACAGCTTATAAAATGTCTAGATATATTCTCTGTACTTTCACCTTTTTTCCAAACTATTGGATCAGAATAAACAGGAAAACTTCCAGAAAAGGATCTAATGTTTATTATACGTCTTCTGTTTTGATCAAAGTCAAAGGGAGTGTCCGCGGCTCTAAAAGCTGTTGAATAATCTTTCAATAGTGGGTTGGCATATTGCTGTCTAAACTCCAGTATGAGTTGTTTGTTGGAAGCTTCTTCCAGCTTTTGTTTTATTTCTTTCAATATACTTTCAACCCCGTGAGAAGGATTATCAGTAAAATGCTCGTGAAAGTCATTAAGACAGGGTTCAACAGGTAAATCATCTATAAAATCCAATTTAAATCCGTCGAGATTATATTTAGTTAGCAATTTGCTCAGTACGTTAACTATTCTATACTTTGTAAAATTACTTTGAGGACATAGATCTTCAAATCCTAAATTATCTCGAGTTTTTACACTGTATTTTGACAGGAGTTCATAGTTTTTGGACTTTTTTCCAAACATGAATGGAGCAACCCACAGAACATATTTCATACCAATTTTCTGTACATTTTCCACGTGTTTTTTGAAATTGGGAAATTTACCTTTATAAACTTCCCAGTCACCTGTGTACCAGTATCCGCGATTGTTATCGAAAGTAAACCAGCCATCGTCGAGAATAAAAATTTTGAATCCAAGGTTATAAGCTTCCTGCGCCACATGTTCCAAATGGTCCTGGTTAACTTCCTGATAAAAAGCATACCAACTGCAATACACTGGATCGTACATCCAATCAGGTAACCGATCTTGTTGTGAATTAGCCCAGTTACTATATTCACCAGTTATTTCAAACCAAGTATCCGGATAATCTGAAATGAAGATTTCGAAATCAAGTGATTTGCTAACAATGCTTGAAACAGATGAAATATTCATCTCAAATTCTTCGGACTTTTCAAATATTTTTCCTGAAAGCTTGAATCCCAATCTTGGATCCTTAATGCCTATGGAAAATTTGTTTTCACCTTTTCTATTTATCAAAGAAACGAATGGAAATTCTTTGTAAAGGTTGATATACTCTTCAACATACCAGGGAAGAATGTACAGATAAGGATTATTGACCTTTCCAGGGATCGATATACCATGAATATCAATTATGGGTGTTCTAACAGTTACAATCAAATTGTTCAAAACTACTTTTTCTTCACTTTCCGGTGACATAGTGAATCTGATTATTTTATATTTACCAAAATCTTCCTCTTTAAAATGACAAAATATATTTTCACCTTCAATTTCTATTTTCAAATAGTTATTATCGTTTATTGATTTTTTATAGACAGTTCTTTTCATAATTCTTCACCTCATTATGATTTCATCCCAGTTATTGTTATACCACCTATTATACGTTTTTGACCTATTAAAAACACGATTAAAGATGGTATAGTTACCATGCAGGTTGCTGCCATTAAGTAATGCCAGGAAGTGTAATACATACCCCTGAAGGCGTTCAAACCAAGAACCAGTGTATATTTTTCTTCTGACTGTAAGTATATAAGTGGTCCAAAGAAATCTCCCCAAGCCGCTATGAATTGGAGGATTATTACTGTTATTATCGCAGGTTTTGCGAGTGGAAAATATATTTTATAAAATATTTGAAATGTATTGCAACCATCTATCTTAGCTGCTTCAAACAATTCACGGGGAATACTTTTGAAAAATTGCCTTAGAAGAAATATAAAATATGCTGAGCCAAAAAAAGCTGGTACCCACAATGGTTTTAAAGTGTCTATCCATCCAATTTTGCTGAATAGAATATACTGTGGTATCAAAGTTGTATAATAAGGTATCATCATAGTCGAAATAACCAACAAAAACAGTTTATCTCTCGCTTTGAATCTTAAAGTTGCAAAAGCAAATGCAGCCAATGAGGATGAAAAGACTATGCCAACTGTACTTAGAAAAGTTATAATCGCGGAATTCTTAAGAAAAGTTAACCAAGGAAAAAGTTCTAAAACTCTCTTATAATTATCAAAATTCAATTTTTTAGGAAACAACTATGGGGGATATGAGAATATTTCGTCTTCTCCACTCTTCAAAGAAGTTGTAACCATCCATAAAAAAGGCATTATAAAAGCTATTGATAGGGTAATTAAGGCTATATACAAAAATAGAGTTCTTAGATATTTTAAATATATGCCTTTTTTCATGTGTTTTCAGCTCCTCTCATAATATACCCATTTGTTAGAAGTTTTGAATATTATCAGTGTTAGAACAAAAATAATCAAGGTGAGTATCCATGATAAAGCAGAAGCATATCCCATGTTGAACCAGGACCATCCCTGTTCGTACAAGTATAAGCAATAAAATAATGAAGCATTTGCAGGTGCTCCAAAACCTTCTCCACCACCACCCATTATATAAGCTTGTGCAAAAGTTTGTAGTGCTCCCATCAAATTGGTAATAAATAGAAAAAATGTTGTTGGACTTAACAATGGAAGAGTTATATACCGTAATCTCTGCCAGTAGTTTGCTCCATCAACTTTGGCAGCATCCCAATAAACCTGTGGAATATCTTCCAAACCTGCAAGATAAATTATCATAGTTGGTCCTACAGTCCAAACACCCATGAAAGCAATCGCAGGAACCACCCATTCTGTACTGTACAACCAATCCGGACCATCTATTCCTATTTTCTCTAAAAAAAAGTTTAGAAGACCATATTCTGGATTATATATCCAAATCCACAGAGTTGCAGTAGCAACTACAGGAACTATTGAAGGTATATAAAATATTGTTCGAAATACCGAAGTGCCTTTGACTTTTGGATAAAGCAACAGAGCTAACAATAATCCTACTATTAAAACAAGTGGCACATTTATAATGGCATATTCAAAAGTTACCTTTAGAGAATGATAAAATAGAGGATCTGTAAAAAGCATCTTATAGTTTCCGAGTCCGATCCATTTCATATCATCAAATATGTGCCACTCATGAAAACTCAAAAAAACTGAAAATAATATTGGTCCAGCTGTAAAAACACAAAATCCAATTATCCAAGGAAGAATAAATAAATACCCTTCTAAATTTTCTTTTCTGGCAAGGATTGAACGTTTTCTCATAGAGTAAGGCTGATTACCCGATGAGGGTAATCAGCCCTTACACCTCCTTTTACTTCCTCTTCAAAGCTTTTTCGGATTCTTCAACTGCTTTGTTCAAAGCTTCCTCAACGGTGGCTTTTTTAAGCATTATTAAATCAAAAGCGTCAGCTATGTATTGTGCGAAGTTTTTATCCCAATCGGCTCTTTTTAAGAATGAAGGATCTTCTACTGCATATGGAAGAACTTCCAAAAACGTCCCAAGGATTGGATCATCGAATAATTTCATTTCTTTAGCGATCTCCATATTTATTGGAAGTGCCCAACCTGCTTCTGCCATAGTTCGGCCACCTTCTTCTGCCAAGAATTTCAAAACATCCAGAGCTTCTTCTTTATGTTTGGATTTTTTTGGAACAACCCATGCCGCATTATGGAGCATTGTTTTAACTTCCTTACCTTTTGGATGTGGTGGAAAAACACAACCGAACTTTTTAGCCAGCTCTTGAGTAGTGATACCAGGATGTCTTGATTGCATATAACCTATAAACCAAGAACCACTGTCTATCATGGCAACTTTTCCAGACTCGAACATTGCATAACTTCCACCGGAAGCTGAGATTATCGATGGTGATGGTGATACCCCATCTACCAAATACAAATTGGTTAAAAACTTTACAGCTTCTATTGTTTCTTTACTATTAAGATAGCCATCCATTGTACTTGCATCAGGTGATAAATAATCTCCACCATTCATTTTTATGTATCCTTCCCAATCATAAGGATCCGGTGAAACCAAAAATCCCCAGACTTTATCTTCGGGATGGGTCAGTTTTTTTGCTATTTCTCTAAATTCTTCCCACGTCCAATCATTCGTTGGATACGGTACACCATATTTATCAAAAACTTCTTTGTTATACCAGATAACTCTTGTTGTCCAGTCTTTTGCAACTCCCCAAACATGTCCACCATATGTTACCCATTTTACAAGCATAGGATCAATTTTACTGAGATCTACGACGTTCTCAATAGGTTCTAAAACATTCAAAGAAGCTAATCTTGGATAATCCCACCACATGAAAAGATCAGGTGGTGTTCCTCCAGCGAGACTGGTTATTATTTTATCATCATAGCCTTGTGTAACACTTTGAACGTTGATTTTTACATCTGGATTAAGTTTTTCATATTTTGCGAACACTTCTTTGATCCACTTTACACCTTCAGCTTCATCCCAGGTAGTTGCCCTCAAAAACACTTTAGCTGGCAGATAGACACTCAATAAGAGCATCACGACGACTACTAACACACCAACAAACTTTTTGCAACTCATTTTAAGACCCCCTTTAAAAAGTTTTAAATAAAGCAACGCTTTTTAACAGTAATCGTTTACTTAAACGTTTAAGTAAACGATTACTGTTAAGATTATAATATTCAAGAAATAGAATGTCAAGTAATTTTAAAGAACATCATCTCACATCAATAGTTTGCCTACATGATTATTTTGTTATATACTATTTCTGACAACTCTAAACCCACATTAGGAGGTGCTTATAAATGAAATTAGGTTTTTTTACATCGTGCTTAAGAGGTGTTCCTCTGGAGGAAATAGTTAAATTTGCTTCCAGAGTAGGATTTCAGGCTTTAGAAGTAGCTGCCTGGCCCATGAAGAGTGATAGGGACTATTTTGCAAGCACACTTGATGTCAATTCTCTCGATTCTTCAAAAGCTTCTGAAATTAAAAAACTCTTCAAGGATCATAATCTTGAAATATCATCCCTCGGATATTATGAAAACAACATAAGCGCAGATCTTGAAAAAAGAAAGGCTTATAATGAACATCTTAAAAAAGTCATAGATGCCGCCAGTCTTCTTGAAGTGAAACTTGTTGGAACTTTTGTTGGAAGAAAAGGAAATGCAAGTGTTGCTGAAAGTCTCGAAGAATTTGCAAATGTTTTCGGAGAACTCGTTGTTTATGCCGAAAAACGAGGAATTTCTTTGATGATAGAAAACTGTCCTATGCCTGGTTGGGGACAGGATGATCCCAATAGACCCGGTCAAATAGCTTACTCGCCAGAAATCTGGGAAAAAATGTTTGAACTTGTTCCAAACAAGAATTTTGGCCTTAATTACGATCCATCACACCTTTACTGGATGGGAATAGATCCTTATGAATATGTTGAAAAATTCAAAGATAGAATTTTCCATGCACATGCAAAGGATACGGAAATCCTCAATGAAAATCTCTCCTATTTCGGGATCTATGGTACCCAGCTTGGAAAAAGGGGCCACAGTGGAGGATGGTGGAGGTACAGATTGCCTGGATTTGGAGAAGTTGACTGGGCATTGTTTATAAGAAAACTCTATGACAGTGGATTCGATGGTGTACTCAGCATAGAACATGAAGATCCTGTTTTTGAAGGAAGTAGAGAACTGGTAGAACGCGGTTTGATTCTTGGATATAATCATTTAAAGCCTCTTATAATTTAACTAAACCTGGAAAAAGCCTCCATCTTTATGATGGAGGCATTTTTTGTTGTATAATCTTTGTAAAATCTGTAAGGAGAATAAGTGTATGAGAGCGATAATATTAACTGGTGTTGTTTTGTTGATTTTTACTTTATCATTAGCGGTTCAGCTTGTTATAAATACCATTCCAGGAGTTTCTGTTTACGTGAATGGAAAACTTATCTTGCAGACCGATGACCCGAAAATTGCGCTGGACCTTGAACCTGGCTTTTACGAAATCACAGTTAGAAAGCCAGGTTATTCTGAGGAGTCGAAAAGGATAAATTTAAATGAAAGTACACAGATTGATCTTATACCCAAGGCTTTTGGCGAACTTGATATAACAACCACTCCAATAGCAAGAGTATATATTAACAATACACTTTATGGTATAAGTCCGGTAAAAATAAAATTACCTGAAGGAAAATATGAAATAAAGATAGAACTTGATGGATATTTGACAGTGGAAAAGCAGATTATAATTAAACCATTCGAACTTGTAGAATTGCATCAGAGCCTTATAAAATTTGGTACGGTTATGATTGAAAATCAACCAGAGAAATCAAAAGTCTTTTTGAACAGCGATTTTTTAGGTACAACACCACTGAGTACTTCGCTTACACCAGGAAAATACCTGTTTAAATTCGAGAAAGAAGGCTATCTGTCAAAAGAACTTGAAGTAAGTGTTTCTAAAGAACCACAGAAAATATTCGTTGAACTTGAACCTTCTGCAAGCCTTTCAATATACGGTACACCTGCTGCACAAGTGATGATAGATGGTGTTTTTGCAGGTTTTTCACCGATCAATATCAAAGATCTCAGCACTGGGAAGCATTCTATAACACTTGAAGCAACAGGCTTTGAAGTTTTAAAAGATGAGATATCCCTTAAAAAAGGAGAAAATTCCTATAATTATTCCCTGAAAAAGAAATCTTTTTCTTTGACTCTGGAAAGTTCCCCTACAGGTGCAATGGTTTTTGTAGATGAAAAATTCGCTGGCTTCACTCCTTTATCAACAGAATTGCTGTACGGTGTACACACCGTTAGAATGAAAAAAGATAATCTGGAATATTTTAAAGAGTTCATAATAACCAAAAGTGAAAAAATTTTCGTAGAAATTGAGAAAGTTTCAAGCTTGATTTTGGAATCTATTCAAAAAGATACTTTTGTTGAGCTCGAAGGTAAACTTGTGAAACTTCCAGCTGTTATCAATTTACCTGAAGGCGCTTACAAAATATCGTTTGTAAATCCGAGCTTTTCAAACAGGATCAGGTATATTTTCTTAGAAGGTGGAAAAATAATAAAATTCGCAGTGGATATGCGAGGAGAAGGTTATTTGAACGTCGTTACTTTGCCTCAAAATGCAGAGGTTTACTGGTTGAACGAGAAAATCGGTAATACACCTCTTTTTATGAAAAAGGTACCAGCTGGAAAAGGTATATTGAGATTAGTGAAAGACGATGTGGAAGAAAATCTTGATATTGAAATAAATGACGGTGAATACAAATCGATATTTGAAACGCTGGATAGAATGATCAATGTTCACTTTTTAAGTGTTCCAGAAAAGTGTAATGTGTATGTGAACGGTATTTTCATAGGTGAGACACCTTTGAATTTTGCACTCAAGCCCGATATTTATGAAGTTATCTACAAAAAGAATGGTTTTATATCTCAAAAGATGGTAATGGATTTGAGATTTGATATTGAAGAAAGATATTTAAATGTGTTTTTAGAAAAAGTTGAATAAAGGGAGTGAACACAAAGATGCGAATAAAAGTTAATCTCCTTCTTTCATTGTTGCTAATAACTTTAATGGTAGCCGTGATGGGAATCGATATCAAGGACGTTAAACCCTCCTCCGATATATACGAGCATGTTGTCAAAGTTATTGAGGCTGGAATAATGAAAGTTGATGATAAAGGATATTTCAACGGCAGTCTTCTGGTGACGCGGTATGATATGGCAGAAGTACTTTCGAAGCTTTTAGATAAAGTCTCGATAGAAGCGATATCTAAGATAACACAGCAAATGGAATTGCTTCAGAAGTTACCCGATGAACTTGGTAAGGCAAATCAAAGAATCACGCTGATTGAGAATCAACTTTCACAGATGAACTTTGAAGAACTGGTTAGAAAAATCGGTGAGTTAAAAGTGGAATTATCTGCCCAGATAGATACACTCGAGTCCAATCTGGAATATGTTAAAGGTTACAATTCCTTTGTAGAAGCTATCAACGAATCCATTAGTAAATATGTTTCGCAGGTTGATGAGCAGCAATTCAGACTCGCCGCCAGTGAGAAAAATTTATCACAGCTTAGCGATATTCTGAATAAATTAAATGATGATATGGATTATGTTTTTAAAGAGATCGAGAACATCAACAGCAAAATGCTGCTACTTGATGATCTAAAGAACAACTTTGAGTCTTCAGATAAGCTTAAAAAGACTTTTGAGGCTTCCATGACATCGCTTGAAAATTCTCTGCAAAGAATTAAGGAGAATTTAAGAGAATACGATGCTAAAATCGATGGAATAATGTCCAGAACGGAGACAATAAGAGATTTGAATGAAGAAATATCGAGTATAAACGAAGAATTTTCGAATGTAAAGCGTCTTATTGTCACGACGAACGATTCGTTAACTCTTATAGCCTCAGATGTAGAAACCTTGAAAACAGAGAACGAAAATCTGAAACTTGAAAATCAGAACCTGAAAAAAGAAGTAGCAACCTTGAAAAGAGGAATATGGTACTCTGTAATTGCAGGTATTGCTGGAGTGAGTCTTGGAACTCTTGCTTTAATACTTGTATGGCAATCAGGAACAGGTGGACAATGAGTAAGTTCTTGCTTGGAATAATACTCATGTTTCTGGGAATATGGATAATATTCTCCAAACTCGTTTCAGATGGTTGGGGCTGGACATGGGGCGCCATTATCATGATAATAGGGATAGCAGAAGTGGTCAGAAATTTTTCGTTGAACAGGATCTTTAGGTTGTGGATTGGAACAGCTATAGCTTCAATAGGTGCTATTGTTTTTTTCTATTATATATACGGTGTTAAACTGTGGCCTATTTTTCTCATTGGAATCGGAGTTTCCTTCATTTTTCAAGGAATTGTGCGAAGAAATGGGAATGAAATAGCTCCTGGGACCATATTTTTAGGTTTTGGAATTTTGTTCGTTATCTCTGAGCTTTTTGGATGGTGGTTGATGAAGTTTTTCTGGCCCGCTTTCATAGTAATACCAGGACTTGGTATGTCTCTTCAAAGAGTTTTTGAAAAAAAGGAATTCAAATCTTCGGTTTTTTATCTTGTTGTTTTAACTCTGTTTCTATATGTAATAGCTCTGGGAATAGAATATCCAGTGATCTGGGGAATAGCTTTGATTGTAATAGGAATCTACTTAATCACAAGGACCAAAGAAAAAGGAGGTAGGAAAAATGAAGGCAGAAGAACTGAGAAATAAATTGAAAGAAGCTATGAAGGCCTCAGATGAGGTAAGGGTGAGAACTTTGAGGTTATTAATAAGTAGTATCAAAAATGAAGAAGTTGAAAAAGGTAGAGAATTAACTGAAGAGGAATTTTCAGATATAGTGCTCAAAGAAGTAAAAAAAAGAAAAGAAGCAATCGAGATGTATGAAAAAGGCCAGCGAAAAGATCTGGCAGATGAAGAAAGAAAAGAACTGACAATTCTTGAAGAATTTTTACCAAAGCAGTTGAATGTCGATGAGATTAGAAAAATGGTGGTGGAAACCATCGAAGCGGTTGGAGCAAGTGGACCAAAGGATCTGGGAAAAGTTATGAGTGCTTTGATGCCTAAATTGAAAGGAAGAGCAGATGGAAAGCTCGTTAATAAAATAGTGAGAGAACTTCTGGAGAGGTAACAGATGAAGGTAGATTTGATAACAGCTGAAATAGGCAGCACCACAACTGTCGTCAGTGTGTTTGATGGTATAGGTGACTCACCAAAACTAATTGCTCAGGATGAGCATTACACAACGGTTGATTTAGGTGATGTAACCATAGGACTCGAAAAAGCCATCGAAAAAATAAAAACGAAATTAAAAACTAAAAATCTTCATTGGGAAAAATTTTATGCTACCAGCAGTGCAGCTGGTGGGTTGAAAATGACAGTTCATGGACTTGTTTATGATATGACAGTGAGAGCGGCAAGAGAAGCTGCACTTGGAGCTGGTGCGGTTTTAAAATTTGTGACAGCAGGTAAAATGACTGAGGATGACATAAAGAAAGTCGAAGAAATAGCCCCAAACATAATCATACTGGCTGGTGGAGTAGATTACGGTGAAAGTGAAACGGTCATCCATAATGCTAAGATGTTATCAAAATCTTCTGTGAATTCCCCGATAGTCTTTGCAGGTAATAAAATTGCAGCGGAAAAGGTAAAAAAAATTCTTGAGGAAGCAGGTAAAGAAGTTATAATAACTGAAAACGTGTATCCTAAGGTGGATTTTCTGAACATTGAACCAGCACGTAGGGTTATTCAGGATGTTTTTGCAAAACACATAGTAAAAGGTCCAAAAATGGAAAAACTTTCTGGTATGGTAGACGGGAAAATAATTCCGACACCTGCTGCCGTTATGATAACCACTGAACTGCTTTCAGAAATATACGGAGACGTTATGACAGTAGATATAGGTGGAGCAACAACAGATGTGGATTCAGTTACAGACGGAAGTCCTGAGATTCAGAAAATACTCATATCACCGGAACCAAGGTCAAAGAGAACTGTAGAAGGAGATCTCGGAGTTTTTGTCAATGCCAGAACGGTTGCTTCGTATATGAAAGAGGAGCTCAAATCCAAATTTAACGATCTTGAAATGCTTCTTGAAAAGATAACTCCTTATCCAAAAAACGAGGAAATTGAAAAACTGATACTGGAGCTTGCCAGATACTGTTTCACCACAGCGGTTTTAAGACATGTAGGAGCAAGAAGATATATCTATGGACCCACCGGAAGGATGGATGTCGCAGAAGGTAAGGATCTAACGGCGGTGAAATACATTTTCGGTACCGGTGGAATGCTCTCACGCTCAAAACATAATTTTGAAGTTTTATCACAGATAAAAAATCTGGCGAAAAGATTTCCTGATAAGCTTTTACCAAGAAGTGATATTGAATTCATGTACGATTCTATGTACATCTTCGCGCCCATAGGTGTGATATCGCTTGTGGACAAAGAAAGTGCTATAAGACTTTTGAATATAGATGTTAAGGGGTTTAATTAAAAGAGGTGAGCTGTATGCTGGATGTTAGTAGCGTGATATTTCAGATTTTTTGGATGCTTTTCATATTGTCGATGTTCATACCTTTTTTTAAAAGTAACATGCTTCAATCTGCGCGGGATTCTCTGATAAGAACTATTGAGAGAAAAAGGAAAAGCAGGGTTATAACTTTGATTCATAGAATGGAGTCTATGAGCTTTTTTGGATTTGCAATGCGTAGATTCATAGACATAGAAGATTCAGAAGAAATACTGAGGGCTATAAAACTCACTCCTGAAGATATGCCGATAGATATGATAATCCATACACCCGGTGGGCTGGTTTTAGCAGCTGAACAGATAGCAAAAGCGTTGAAGAAGCATAAAGGAAAAGTTACTGTCTTTGTACCACATTATGCCATGTCAGGTGGCACGTTGATAGCTTTAGCTGCTGACGAAATAGTTCTTGATGAAAATGCTGTACTTGGACCTCTGGATCCACAGATAGGCAATTTCCCTGCACCTTCAATACTCAAGATACTTGAAAGGAAAGACACAAACGAAATAGACGATCAAACACTCATACTTGCTGACATCTCAGAAAAGGCCATAAAACAAGTTAAAGAATTCGTCTATGATCTTTTAAAGGATAAAATGGAGGATTCGAAAGCGAAAGAGATCGCTGAGAAATTCTGCAGTGGATACTGGACACATGATTATCCTCTTGATCACGAAAAGTTAAATGAGCTCGGTCTAAAAGTGAGTACAGAGATGCCCGAAGAGGTTTACAGGCTCATGGAACTTTACAAGCAATCAGGTCAAAGAAGACCATCTGTCCAGTACATTCCTTTGCCATACAAAAGTTCCAGTTCTGAAAGAAACACTAACAGCTGATAAACAAGGGATAGGGGGGATAAATATCTTGAAAAAAGGGAAAAATGACAAAGTGATCTGGTCATGGGTTATGTACGATTGGGCTAATTCAGCTTTCGCAACCACTATAATGGCTGTTGTATTGCCAATATATTTCAGCGATGTGGCAGCCAAAAATTTGAAGGAAGGACTCGCTGTAAGTTACTGGGGTTATACTCAATCAATCGCAATGCTTCTGACTGCTATTATTGCACCTCTGCTCGGTACTTTAGCAGATTACACTTCATCAAAGAAAAAATTCATGAGTTTTTTTATATTGCTTGGTTCTTCTTTCACTTCCCTTCTATATTTTGTGCAGAGCGGTGACTGGTTGTTGTGTTCCATTCTGTATATTGTTGCCAACATAGGGTTTTCAGCGAGTCTGGTTTTTTATGACGCCTTTTTACCTCATATAACTTCTCGTGAAAACTTTGCATGGGTTTCATCCCTTGGATACGCTATGGGTTATCTTGGTGGTGGATTGCTTCTGATTTTGAATATACTGATGATACAATTTCCAAAAATGTTTTTTCTGCCAGATTCTCTAACTGCAACACGTGTTGCTTTTGTAACTGTAGGTGTATGGTGGCTACTATTCTCTATACCTTTTTTCAAGAACATTAAAGAAGAAAAGATTCCTGTTGAGAAACTGAACGTTGGAAATTATTTTACGTTACCTTTTGAGAGGTTAAAAAGAACCTTTTCGGAGGCCAGAAAATACAAGGAATTGTTTAAATTTCTGATTGCTTTCTGGCTTTACATAGATGGTGTAGGCACCATAATAAAGATGGCTGCCATATATGGACGAGAAGTAGGTATTGGTAGCATGCACCTCATGGGTGCAATATTGCTCGTTCAGTTCGTGGCATTTCCATTTGCAATGATATTTGGAAAAATTGCTTCGAAAACGAACACAAAGAAGACTATATATCTTACAATTGCGCTCTACTGTTTTATAACCGTATGAGCTTACTTTATGGACAGTGCCATAGAATTTTGGATACTTGCCATTATGGTTGCGATTGGTCAAGGTGGAATACAGGCTTTGAGCAGATCTTTTTATGCTGAACTCATTCCAAAAGAAAAATCGGCAGAATTTTATTCTTTTTTCAGCATTTCAGAAAAATTTGCCAGTATATTCGGGCCGTTTATATTCGGATTAGTTTCGCAGTTTACTTCATCACCAAGAAACGGTGTTTTCTCGCTTTTGGGATTTTTCATAGCCGGCTGGCTAATATTACTTAACGTGAAAGAACCAGAAAAACAAAAAGGGCGGACAGCATAATCCGCCCTTTTTATTATTAGTTAGTTGTTATAAGGCTATTTTTCTTGCAATTTCAACTAATTTTGCAAAAGATTCTTTTAAACTTGCTCCACCAACAAGTCCGCCGTCTATATCTGGTTGAACTATTATTCCAAGGAAATTGTCAGGGTTTATGCTTCCTCCGTAAAGAATTCTGACTTTTTCAGAAACTTCTTCAGAATACATCTCTGCAAGAAGCTCTCTTATAAATCTTATCGCTTCCTGTGCCTGAGCTGGTGTAGCAACTTTTCCGGTACCTATTGCCCATACAGGTTCGTAAGCTATAACAATTTTTTGTACATCATTTGCTTCTATTTCATCCAAATCTCTTCTTAGTTGGTTTTCAAGAACGCAAAAGGTTAGATTTTTCTCTCTTTCTTCAAGAACTTCTCCAACGCAGAGTATTGGAGTTAAACCATGTTTGAGTGCTGCTTTCAACTTTCTGTTGATGAACTCATCGTCTTCTTTGAAATACTTTCTTCTCTCAGAATGACCAATTATCACATAATCCACATCAATATCTTTCAACATCAACGGTGACACTTCACCTGTAAATGCGCCAGAATCTTCTGGATACATGTTCTGTGCCCCAACTGTTATTTGAGTCCCTCTAACAACTTCAACAACTACAGGAAGAGCCGTAAATGGTGGGCAAAGAGTTACTTCAACCTTTTCATCAGAGCCTCCTGTCAGCTGTGTGATCTTTCGTGCGAAAGCTTCTGCCTCAGAATTAGTTTTGTTCATTTTCCAGTTACCCGCGATCATAAGTCTCCTTTTTTTTTTGCCCTTGTCTGCTATGGACTTCACACCTGGCAACTCTTTTCCTTCAAGAAATTCAAGCGATGCTCCACCACCAGTTGAAACATGGGTAACTTCGTTTTCAAGTCCGAACTTGTTTATCGCAGCTGCACTGTCTCCGCCGCCTACGACAACCATAGCATCAAGTTGTGCAAGGTATTTTGCGATTTCCTCTGTTCCTTTTGCAAAATCGTCTATTTCGAAAACTCCCATCGGCCCGTTCCATACAACGGTTTTCGCATTTTTGAGTTTATCTTTGAAGAGTTCTATTGTTTTTGGACCTATGTCGAGCCCCATCCATCCTTCAGGAACTCCTTCTTCCATCGTTACTACTTTCTTTTCAACACCTGCTTTCATTTCCTGAGCTATAACTGCATCGACTGGAACAACGAAATCTACACCTTTATTTTTCGCTTTTTCAAGGAGTTCTTTTGCAAGGTCGAGTTTATCGTCTTCTACAAGTGAATTTCCGGTTTTATAGCCGAGGGCTTTCCAGAAAGTAAACATCATAGCCCCACCGATTAAAAATGTATCTGCTTTTTCAAGGAGATTCTCTATAACACCAATTTTGTCGGAAACCTTTGCCCCACCCATGATAACGGCGAATGGTTTCTCGGGATTTTCGACGACTTTACCAAGTGCAGATATTTCTTTTTCCATCAAAAATCCAGCCACACTTGGTATATACTGTGCTACTCCAACATTTGAAGCATGTGCTCTGTGTGCTGTTCCGAAAGCATCGTTTACATGTATATCTGCATACGATGCAAGCTCTTTTGCAAGTTCGGGATCATTCTTTGTTTCACCTGGATGAAATCTGGTGTTTTCAAGTAACAGCACTTCTCCATCCTTCAATTCTTCAACCATCTTTTTCACTTCTGGACCAACCAGATCAGGAGCCATTTTCACTTCAATTCCCAGGAGTTCGGAAAGTCTTTCTGCTACAGGTTTCAAACTGTATTCAGGTATCTTCTGCCCCTTTGGTCTTCCAAGATGGGACATGAGTATAACTTTTGCGCCCTGATCCAGTGCATACTTTATAGTTGGTAAAGCAGCTCTAATCCTTGTGTCATCTGAAACCTTCCCAGTTTCTTTGTCCAGAGGAACATTGAAATCAACTCTCATCAATACTTTTTTTCCTTTAAGATCCACATCTTTTATTGTCAGTTTTTCCATACTCGATACCCCCTTTTCTTTTATTCATAAACAATTATATCAAAAAGAGAAAAAATTCACAATTTAACATTTTGTTTTTGTGAATCATTTTGTATTTTCAAATATTCCCAAACTGCAAGGATCTCAGTGTTTTTGTATTCTTTAGTCTTATTTTCTTCTGATAGAAGTGATAGCAATTTTTTGAACATATTGATTATTTGAATTGTAAATTCTCTATACAATTTTTTTAGAGCTTGTTCAGAGACTACAAACCTACCTGATAAAATTTTCGGAATTACAAAACCTGTCTGTATTGTGTATTCGATTATGTTCAAAACAGTCACATCTCTCTGCAACCTGAGTAATGTTCTAAGAATTTCGTGGTGAAAAGCACTCAGTATTTTTGAAATCGAATCCAAAACATCGTTAATTCGTTCATCTTTGTAAATTTCACTGTATTCTCTGAAAAGTCTGACGATTTCTTCCCATTTTTCAATCAAGCCACCAGGTCCTTCGAACTTGCTCAGAGTTATGTCCCCGCGAATTTGGACAAAAGCTGGAGAAGCTTGATAAAGTTTTCTCAACCTTGAAATCAGGAAGTTTAAATCTACAAAGATCAATTCAGAAAGCTCACCAATTCCCTGAACTATTTTTGGAACATTAGCAAAAACATTCATCAATTCTAACTGGCTCTCGATGGTTCTTCTAAGACTTTCAAGAAATATCACCAGAGCGGCAAATTCGTCTATCAGTGATCTGTTAATACTTAAAGGATGCATTCTAAAGGTTTTTAAGTTTTTTTTATAAAGAGTTTTGTAATTTCCCAACGTTTCTTTTTTCACTCTATGCGATATACCAAGTTGTCTCAGCAGTTTTTTTAAGCTCTTTTTACCGGTTTTGAAAAATCCTATTTTTCTGCATGCAGCATCAATTTTTGAACTTATTGGTATAAAAATCTTCAAAAAGTCCTCAATCAGATTACTTTCAAGTTGAGCTGGTAAAACGAACTGACTTATAAAGTTGAAAAACATGTTATCGAAAAGTTCTGTGAAAACTTTATCAAGATATTCGTGAATTTTTTCAAGTTCTGATGTTATTTCTGAGAGTGATTCTTCTCCATCGTTTCCTAAGATTATCTGACCTGTCTGGACTCTGTATCTTAACAAAGCTAATTCTGCACATATTTTCCCGAGATTTTCGAGAACGCCAACCTGATTATTTGGAAAATTTTCCAGGAAAAACTTCGACATTATAATATTTCGAGAGATTCTATCTATTTGCTTAAGCTGTGGAAATTTTCTTGCAAGGAGACTCATCAGTTCTCCAGCCAGATGCAGTTTGTTCAATGACAGCAGTTTATCTTCTCTATCGATGTAGAATATCTGATTTGATGCTCTGTCTGCTAATTTTAGGAGATTTATAAACATGTTTTTAATTTCAGAAGGATTTAAATTGTTCGAATAAACTACATCAAGAATCTTTTTACCACTTAAAGATGGTAATTCATTATCTGGATCGATCAAAAAACTTTTTAGTTTAGAGATGTTCCAGAGGTTTACTATTCTATTACAGGCTGGAATGATTTTATAATCCTCATCTTTCATATTTTCAGGATCTAAAATTATCACATCTTCTAATGGTTCATCAAAATTATCAGCTTTTTCAAGTTTTTCAACTCTGAATTTTGAACTTCCAGTTAAGGAATTAAATAACTCTTCTGGAAGATTTGGATTTTCTTTGTAAAGGATTAAAAACATGGTGCCCACCTTCTGAATTTTGGTAAGCACTGAGAAGAATATACTTTGCAGAATTTACGTGAATGTCGGAAGTTTAATTATTTCTTCGAACCACATCCAGTATTTTGACAGATATAGGCTGAAAATGTTCAACCCAGTGAGATAACATTTTGAGCGTTTTCCTTGAAAGTTTCATCATGGGTAACTATAAAAACCTGTTCAAGGTCGCCTAACATAAAATCCAAAGCGTTAGAAAAAGCCTGCCGTCTTTCCTGATCAAGATTAGAAGTGGGTTCATCTAAGATGAGCAGTTTGGTATCAGAATAAAATTTTGCAAGTGCCAATCTTAAAGCTATTGCAACGCTCATCTGTTCACCGCCAGACAGCATCCTGTAAGTTTTTCCATTCAAATAAACTTCATAAGAATCTTGAGCTACCCACTTTATCGTTTCTGCTTTTCCAGTGATTTTTCTATAATATTCTGTTGCTAATTTTTCAACATTTTTTGTTATGGTGTCTGCTATGTAATTGCCCATGAATTTTATATTTTCTCTGTATTCTTTAAGGAGTTTTTTCTTTTTCTTAAGCACTTTTACTTCATCTTTGAGGTTTTCTAATTCTTGGAGTATTTTTTTTCTTTTTTTAAGATTATGCTCAAGTGTTTTCTTTTCTTCATTTTTCCCACCAATTTGGCCCAGTACACTTTGCAGTTCTCTTTCTATCTCTTTCATATATTCTTTCAAACTTGAAATATCAAAATCCAGTTCTTCGACATTTATACTTGAAAGTTCTTCTTCTGCTTGATGTGTTTCTACTTCACTTTTTCTAATTTCTTCTTTAAGTTCTGAAATCTTATGTTCAATTTCAGGAATCTTCTCAATCCGTGGTGCATTTCTGTTGTAGAATTCGTTGCTTTCACGCAGTTTTTTCATTGAGTTTGAGATTTGATCATGTTCCTTTTCTAACTTTTCAAGCTGTACTATTTTCTCTTTCACATCTTTTAAATATTCCTCTATTCTATTCTTTTTTTTCAAGTATTCATTATTTTCAATCTCTAAATCCTCGATTGAATTTCGGAGTTCTACGATCTCTTCCTCGAGTTTTGAATTCTCTTCTCTTATTTTATTAATTTCTTCAAAGTGAAATTTAATAGATGAATTCATTTTTGCAATTTCTTTCTCAAATTCAGAAATGCTTCTATTCAGTCCTTCTAATTCTTCTTCAAGATTGGAAAATTTGCAGAGTTGATCATTTAGGTTTTCTTCTTCTTTCAGTAGTTTGTGCATATCTTTTAAATCTTCTTTCAAAGAATTGATTTTCGCAATGATTTCTATTTTTTCGGTCTTTAAATGGTTTAGTGTTTCAACATCTTTTTCTATTTTCCTTTTTTCATTTATTTTGTCTTCTATATTCTTTTCAATATCTGATATAGTTTTGAAAATATTTTCAGAGTTCATAGATAGCAATTCTGAACATTCTTTGTTCAATACAGGACAGATTCCATTTTCAACATTTTCCAACCATCCTTCCAGACCATCTTTTCTGAATCGTAATTTTTGAATATCTCTTTCAATATCTTTCAGAATTTGTTCAGACTTTTCAAGTATTTCGATTTTGTTTGAAAGTTCCTTAAGATAAATTTCTTTTTCTTCGAGTTCACTTTGCTTCCTCAAGAGTTCTTCTTTCTTGTTTTTCATCAAATGGTATTCTTTTTCAAAACTTTCTTTTTTCTTTTTTTGAGATTCCAGAGCTTCCTTTTCTTTTCTGAATTTTTGTAGAGTTTTTGTCTGTTCCTCGAGTTTTTTTTGATACTCTTCAAGTGTAGCTTCAGTTTTTTCAATTGTTTCATCATTTTTCTCTATTTTCTGCTGTTTCTCATCTATCATATTCCTATAGGTTGTGATTTTGAAGTTATTGCTTTTGATTTTGTTTTCAACTTCAAGTAAATCGGATTCCGTTTTTTTCTTCTTCTCATTGAATTCTCTGAGTTCCCTTATTTTCTCTTCAATTCTTTCTTTCTTATTAAGAAGTGACTGATATTCTATGTAATTTGCTTCGTGAATTTTCAATTCTTTTTCTATTTTTTGAAGTTCAAAAAGTTCTTTTTCATGGTTTTCCAGTTCTTTTTTGTATCTGTTCAGGTTGTTTCTCAAATTTTCTATTCTCTCGGAAAGTCTTGATATGTTGTTTTTCTTTTCTTGCAGGGACTGGTATCTCTCTTCACTTTCTTTTTTCTTCTTTTCCAATTCTTTCTTTCTGGTGTACAATCTTTTTATTTCTTCATCTATGTTCTGCAATTTTTCCAACAAACTTTCTGGAAAATCTTCCTCGAGATGTTTTTGGATGTCCTCAACTTTTATACTTGCATCCCTTTCTTTCAATTCGTATTCTCTCATAACACTTCTCAACCTATCGTGAATATCATAGTACATTCTAACTTCAAAAATTTCATCAAAAATTTCCTTTCTGTTGGAAGTAAAGGTTTCTGTGAGCTTGTTCTGATAGCCACAAATTATGTGGGTAAAAATCATACTTGGTTTTGATAGATTTATTCCACATAGTCTTGAAACCTCTTCTATTATCTCTCTACCACTCTTTTTAACTTCATCAGCACGTAGCTCGTACTTACTACTTGAACCACCTGATAGTCTTCTTATCACAGTGTAATCTAATCCATCATTCCCTTCGAATTCAATTTCTATTTCAGCACTTTTCTCGCCTTTTCTGATATGACTATTCAAATTTAAACCGTTTATTTTAACATCAAAAAGTGCGAGTCCAATGGCTTCAAATATTGAGCTTTTGCCTGCGCCGTTTGGACCGAGGATAAGATTTATTCCTCTGGTGAATTCAAACTTAGAATTCTCATGGTTCTTGAAGTTTTTTAGATAAACTTTCTTAATCAACATTTCCACTATCTCCCAGCAAACTACTTAAAAATTTGTCCGTTATCTCATAAATTTCTGATTCATCTCTTTGATCTATTACAATCCTTTTCAGTTCTTCAGTGAATTTAACAGTTTTTTCTGCATTGAAAGAAAAAATATTTTTCCATTTTTGAGTTATCACTGATTTTTCAATCTCCTCAATCTTGTTTTTGGTGATGTCAGACACACTAATTACGTTTTCACCGTAATAATCAATGCCCACGATGATGATTTTCAACGCTCTTATTTCCTTTGATAAATCGTTTTCTAGTTCTTCTACACTTATGTAATTATATGTATCGGATGCTTTGATGTTTAGAATCAAAATGTCTTCTTCATTCACTGAATTTTTTTGTGTCAGTTTCTTCACTTCTTCAAGTAATTCATCGTTATTTCTCAACTCCAGTGTTAAGCGATGCACCTTTCGCTTTTTCGAAGGGATGAATGTATGTTTGCTTTTTTCTGTGTCATAGATTATTATGCCTTTCTCATCTCTTTCATACAGATCACAGTATTCTGGAGAACCAGGCACAAAGAAAAAAGGGCTTTTCTGTGGATAAAAACTGTAATAGTGAAAATGACCACCTGCAATATAATCGAATTTTTCACCGAGTCTGTCCGCCTGTTCTTTGCTTATAATACCTGGAATAAGATAATCGCTCGAATTTATGGCAGTGTGAATCACAAAAATGTTATTGGACTTAGTTTCAATGTTCTTCAGAGATTCTTTAAAATACTCTTCAGGAAGTCCGTTGTAAGGTAAACCGTAGAAATTGTAACCTTCGAACTCATACATTCCGTCATTCTTATAATCTAAAAGTTTTAAATACCCCATTTTGTCAAGGGATTTAAGCCACGAATAACTTTGAAAAACCCTATCGTGATTTCCTTCCACTGCAAAAATTTTTATTCCATTTTCTTTAGCCATTTGAAGTATTTCTATTGTTCTATCAAAAACTTCTGGCAGGATATTGCTTTTGTCGAATAGATCACCTGAAATCAGTATTAAATCAATTTTTTCCTCAATAGCTTTTTCAACAACCCATCTGGCACTTTCGAAATAATCGTTGAATCTGATATCAGAAAATTTTCCTACCCCACCAACTGGTCTTCTCCCAAGATGCCAATCGGAAGTATGAAGAATTTTCAATCTTATCCCCCTAACTTGTCAATAGATATTCAGTTAGATTATACCAATTCCTTTTTATCAGAAAATTTTTTATGGTAAAATAAAAGTACTTCTGCTCGCAGATTTCGTCTGGATCTTAGTTAAAACCTTCGCTGAAATTTGATCTTTAAGCTCCTGGTAATTAAATTGGAGGTGACAGGATGAAAATATGTGTTATTGGTGCTGGCAACGGTGGACAGGCTCTTGCAGGTTATCTTGCTGTCAGAGGTTTTGATGTTTCGCTTTACAATAGAAGTTACTGGAGAATTGCTCCGATAATTAAGAACAAGATTATAAGGTTGGAAGGAGAGGTAAATAAAATTGCAAAACTATCACTTGTCACAACTGATTTAAAAGAGGCAGTTGAAGGAAGAGAATTGATAATGGTGGTTGTCCCAGCTTCGGCGCACAGAGAAATAGCAAAAAACATAGCACCTTATTTAGAGGATGGTCAGATAATAATCCTTAATCCGGGTCGAACTTATGGAGCTCTTGAATTCAGTTTAATTTTGAAAAACTCAGGGATCAAAAAAGACGTTATCATCGCAGAAACTCAAACTTTCGTTTTTGCTTCAAGAACATCGAATCCAGGTGTTGTAAGAATATTCAGAATAAAAAATGCGGTCCCAGTTTCGGCGCTTCCTGCTACAAAAAATGAGATACTCAGAGAAGTTGTCGAAGAAGTTATGCCTGAATTCATAGTTGACAGAACTATTCTTTACACGAGTTTTAACAATATAGGCGCAGTGTTTCATCCGGCAACTTTGATTCTCAATGCTGCAAGGATAGAAGCGACGTTTGGAAAATTTGAGTTCTACCTTGAAGGTATAACTCAATCTGTTGCACGCGTCCTGGAGGCTATTGATCGTGAACGCTGTGAAGTTGCCAAGCGGCTCGATGTTGAACCAATAACAGCTGTTCAGTGGTTAAACTATGCATACGATGTTTATGGAACAAACCTTTACGATGCTATACATAACAATCAGGGATACCAGGGAATAATGGCTCCACCAAGCTTGCAGAACAGATACATATTTGAAGATGTTCCAATGAGTCTTGTTCCAATATCGTCGACTGGTAAGCATTTTGGAATACCTACTCCAACTATAGATTCGATAATTCAACTTGCTTCCGTTATGATGGGGCGAGACTTCTACACTGAAGGTAGGACTCTTGAACGTCTTGGACTAAAAAATATCAGTGTTGATGGTTTGAGAAAAATTGTCGAAGAAGGTGGGGATGCGATTTGAGGAATAGATTAAAAATACTCGGAGCAGCGATAGGTAGCTGTGTACACGTTGCAGGACTATTAAATTTCCTTGAACTTGCAGGTAAAGAGGGTTACATAACAGAGAATCTTGGTGGAGCGGTACCAATTCGAAAGTTTGTAGATGCAATAATAGAAGTTGATCCAGATATCGTTGCCTTGAGCTACAGGCTGGATCCTAAAGCATTGGAAGAGCTTCTTAAAGACTTTAAAGAGTTATTAGAGAAAAATAATTTACTTGATAAGCGTTATATATTTGGTGGAACTGTTGAAACTGCCAGAGTAGCCAGGAAATTTGATTTCATCGAAAAAGTTTTTGATGGAACAGAGGAAATAGAAGATGTGGTTATGTTTTTAAGAAGTGAGGAAAGAAATCTGAGAAAATCTGAAAAAGGAGAACGATGGCCACAAAAACTTTATGATAGGATAGAGTATAAGAAACCTTATCCACTCATAAGACATCATATAGGGCTACCTTCTCTTGAAGAAACCATAGAGCACATTAAAATTCTTGCTGATTCAGAGCTTTTAGACGTGATATCTATAGCACCTGATCAGAATTGTCAGCAATATTTTTTCGAACCAGAAAAGATGGATCCCAAGCAAGATGGAGCAGGTGGTGCGCCAATAAGAAGTAAAGAAGATTTTGAAAGAATTTATGAGGCATCTCGAAGAGGAAATTATCCTCTTTTGAGATGTTATTCAGGAACCAGAAATCTGGTAGAATTTTCGAAAATTTTGAAAGAGACAATAAACAATGCTTGGGCTGCAATACCATTGTTCTGGTATTCAGATCTCGATAGGCGGTCGGATAGACCTCTCTTAGAAGCAATAAAAGAAAATCAAAAAGCCATAAAGTGGAATGCAGAAAACGATGTTCCAGTTGAGATAAACGATGCTCATCAATGGGCTTTAAGGTATGCTCACGATGCTCTTGAAGTTGCTATAAGTTATATAGCTGCTTATAATGCTAAACATTTGAAGGTAAAAGATTATGTTATGCAATACATGCTCAGCACTCCGCCAAGAATATCACCTGCAATGGATATTGCCAAAGCGCTGGCAAAAATGGAAATTGTAAAGAAACTTGAAGATAAAAATTTCAGGATCATAAGAATGATAAGAACAGGTCTTCTATCGTTCCCGGCTGATCCAAATGCAGCGATGGGACAGCTGGTAAGTACTATGTTTTACGGGGCTTATTTGAGACCTCATATTGTGCACGTTGTGGCATATTGTGAAGCAATGCACAGAGCAACAAGCAAGGAGATCATAGAAAGCGTTAAAATGGTGAAGCGTGCATTAAATATTGCACGTGAAGGATTACCCGATTTTTCATCCGATAAAAAAATAGAGAAACGGAAAGACATCTTGATAGAAGAAGCCTCTTTGATAATCGAAGCTATAAAAAAGATAGGTAATGGTAAGGGAGAGTCTTTACTCGATGGCGATATACTTCATGCAGCAGTAAAACTTGGGATACTTGATGCCCCTGGACTTAAGGGTTTTTCGGTCGCAAATGGGAAAATAAAAACTGCTGTGATTGATGGAGCCAACGTTGTTGTTGATGAAGATGGGAATGTCGTTTCTGAAAAGAAGCGCTTGAAAGATCTGGGAATTAAACTTTGATTTTTGGAGGAATTGGTATGAAAAACTTAAAAATAAAAATTGCACCTTCTATATTATCTGCCGATTTTTCCAATCTTTCGAGAGATATAAAAGCGATTGAAGCTGACGCTGATCTGATACATGTGGACGTAATGGATGGGCATTTCGTCCCCAACATAAGTTTCGGATTCCCTGTGATGAAGGCACTTGAGAAGATAACCAAACTCCCTTTGTATGTTCACCTGATGATAAGTAATCCTGAATTATACATAGAAAAATTTATAGATGCAGGTGCAGATATTCTCTCTTTCCATTATGAGGCAACCGTTCATGTTGATATGCTGATAACACGAATAAAGAATAAAGGTGCTAAGGCTTTTCTTGCTCTGAATCCTCATACTCCTGTGGAAAATCTGAGATTGTTTCTTTCAAAGCTTGATGGAGTACTTTTGATGACGGTAAATCCAGGTTTTGGTGGTCAAAAGTTTATAGATTACTGTATGAATAAAATAAAACTTCTGAGAAACCTGGCGAATGAAATCAAACCAGATCTGGAAATAGCAGTTGATGGTGGAATAAATCTTGAGAATATTGTAGATATTGTTAACTCTGGTGCGAACGTTATAATAATGGGATCAGAAATATTTGGTTCTTCAAATCCAGCTGAAATGATATTGAAAATAAAGGAGAGGATAAAAAATCTATGAAGATAAAGACGAAGGTTATCTACTATGAAAAAGAAAAAAATCCTGACACTAACTACACTACCGTGATAGTTGATATTCTCAGGGCAAGTAGTTCCATAACGACTCTTCTTTCAAATGGGGCGTTATGGGTGAAACCTGTTATGAGTATTGAAGAAGCTTTCAATATAAAAGAAAAGAGCCCAGACGTTCTCCTTGCCGGTGAAAAAAATGCTTTGAAAATCGAAGGTTTTGATTTTGGAAATTCACCAACGGAGTTTCTAAATAACGATTTCAAAGGAAAGAAAATTGTTCTAACGACTACAAATGGTACCAAAGCTGTCCTGAATCACAGGGACAATTTTGAGGTTCTTATTGGCTGTTTTTTGAACATAAATGCCCTGATAGATTATTTGAAAATCAGAGAAAACATTCTTCTGGTTTGTTCTGGAAGTCATGGAGAATTTTCGCTTGAAGATTTTCTGTTTTGTGGAAGATTGATAGTAAATCTCACAAAAAACTGTAATGTAGAATCAATGGATGATGCTTCAAAACTCGCATTAAAAGCAGCTCAACTGCTTGGGAATGAACTCCTGCCATATGCAAAAGAAAGCATGCACGCAAAGGTTCTTGTTTCAAAAGGTTTTGAAAAAGATGTGGATTTTTGTTTGAAAGAAAATGTCTTCTCAACTATCCCTATTTTAACTGACGAGGGATTTAAAACCTTAAATTGAATCAGGTGTTTAAAACCCTTTCGTAAAGATTTCTGTAATTACGGATCATCTGATCGAGTCTGTATTTACTTGAAACGACAATCTTACCATTTTTTGAGAATTTTTCATAGGTTTCTCTATCTTCGTATAGACTTATTATAGCTTTTGCCAGCGAATCAAAGTCCTTTGGTGGAACAACGTAACCACTTTTTCCAAGCTCGTCGTTTAGCATTTCTCTGCAAGCACCGACATCAGTTGAAACAACTGGAATACCAGCAGCCATTGCTTCCAATATAACAAGTGGTTGCCCCTCAGATACACTGCTTAAAAGCAGAACATCTATTGTCGGATAATAGTCTAAAACATTCTGACGACCTAAGAATTCTACGGTATCTTTTAGATTGAGTATTTCAACAAGTTGCAGACATTCTTCATAATAGTCTTTCTCGTCTTCTTCATAAGGACCTATTATCAAGAATTTTGTTTCTGGAATCCTATTCTTAACAATTCTGATAGCCTTTATGGCTGTTCTTAAATCTTTTATTCTCGAAACTCTTCCAACAAATCCCACTATAAAGCCAGAATGTGCTTTCCGCGGGACGTTGAATCTGTCATAATCTATTCCATTAGGAATGATTGACATCTTTGAAGGCTCGGCTCCTAACTCTAACTGAAAAATCTGATTTTTCTTGAACAAAGTGGTTAAGGAATCACACGAATAATATGCAAGGGCACTTATAAGTTTGAAGTCCGAAATCCACATTTTTTTGAACTTTTCGGGTATTCCTTTTGATGTGATTATCTCTCTTTCTCTCTCTCTATGATATATACCGTGTTCTGTGATAATCAACTTAGAATTGTTCACGATTTTTCCAGAAATTCCAGTAAGAGCCGCATATCCAGTTGTAGCCGAATGATACAGATCACATTTACCAGGTATGAACTGGAAAGAGTTTACAAATGGAAGGATGAAATTTCTAACAGTCCAGAAGTATTCTGAAAATCCTTCGTTTGTAAAGTATCGTTCGTACACATCGACGATGGCATTCCAGAAAGTTTTTGTCCTTAAAACCTCACAAACATTTTTTCCGGCAACATCTTTCAGTATTTCAAATAGCTTTTTTGCTCTTGTTGGCATTTCGTTGCTGAAATCTATGAGCCCAACAACTTGTCTTATAAAATCTGGTTCGGTTTTTACTTTTAAATCCCATTTGTTCTCAGCAAATATGGTGCATTCGGAAATTTTTTTCAGATTTTCTGGTAGCTCGAACAGAATTTCACGTTCTTTAATATCAGGTTTTAGATGATATATTTCAAATTCAACATCGTTCATATTTTCTATCAAAGTTTGTACCCAGCTCGAAACTCCTCCTGTTGCATAAGGATAAGTTCCTTCAACTATCAATCCAACTCGCATAATCGAACCCTCTCAGTTTTTTGTTTTAATTATATCATTAAAAAACCGCATCCTCTTGTGGAGGATGCGGGTTGAATTTCTGTTAAATTTCAATCGAAAATAACTACGCCTTTTTTCAAAATTATATTTGCGTACAACGCGGTTTCAGACGTTGCGACCACACAGTAAGCTTTTTTTGCTCTTTCATAGAATTCAAATCTCTCAAGCTCTTTTATTGAATATTTCTCTCCTGAATTTTCGAGAATTTTCCTGTACTCTTTCCAAATAGGTGGTTTATCCGCTTTACCGTTATCCATCAGGAAAACATTGTGTTCGACGAATGTGTCAAGTGGGAAAAATTTTAGTATCGCTTCCAGAAGTTCAGGAACTTCTAAACCATCAGCTCTCACAACCATCGGTCCGGCAGATTCAACAGGATAGTTTCCATCTGCCAGAACTATCTCGTCTCCGTGTCCCATTTCCATCAATACTTTCATCAGTTGTGGTGAAATAACTTTTGGAACGTTTTTTAACATGTTATCATCTCCATCAACCTTCGACAACTTCTTTTGCAAGTATTCTATACTTTATACCTTTCAATTTACAGAAATTGACTAATTCGTCTATATATTCGCCGTAAACTCCATGTATGTGATTACATGGATAGTATTTCATGAATGTATCCATATCGGTTTCAAGTTTCGCATACGCATGTGGCCATTCCACTTGAACATCTTCTGAAAGCCTTCTCTTTTCTTCTTCCGATAGTTCAACAAATTCTGCTGGAACTATTGTCATAACATATTTTCCATCTTGTCTTGTCAATCTTGCAAGAGTTACTTTTCCTGGTGCTGCAAAGTGTTTTACTGCTGCTCCACCTGCCGGGAAATACATACCGCTTTCTGGATATAGTGTTACATGTTTTAAGTTATCTTCAGGATTAAATGATTTTCCCGCAAAATATGTTGCATGTGTACCTGAATTACACAGATCGAGTAAATCTTCTTTTTCAAAGTAGTGTCTCACATCCGCGAACAAAACAGGTGTTTGAGCTATATGTTTAAATATCTCCATCGTCAATGCTCCATCCATATCTGTTTCTGTAGAGGCTACTATCGGTTCTTTCGGACCTTCCCAATCATATGGATCGTTCAAGAACGCCTCCACCACATCCATCGTCGCATAGTTGTTCGTCATCTCAGGTTGACCTTTGAAGCCTACAAAATCAAGTTCGTATTCTTCTATTATTTCTTTCGCTGCATAGTACATGGCAATCTGTCTTTCAAGTATCTCTGGTGTCAGTTCTTTGCCGTTGTACTGCACGTTTGCAAGTTTTTCAAGCCATTCCCTACCTTTTCTTCTTTTTTCTGCTGAAACTTTCTCTGCTCTTATCACCAGCTCGTATTGATCGATTTGTTCAACGTCTATTCCAAATTCTTTCATCCATTGATCTCCATTGGAAGCTGCCGTGTACATCCCCATCGGTCTTCCGCCAAACAT
The DNA here is from genome assembly GCA_029981435.1 of Thermotogaceae bacterium. Classification (GTDB taxonomy): domain Bacteria; phylum Thermotogota; class Thermotogae; order B21-G9; family HyVt-16; genus HyVt-16. Next base: position 31,410 of record JARRBB010000009.1, read on the forward strand.
ACCGTATCTTTCACCTTTCAATCTGTTCAACGCTGATGCCGCCCTAACGAATTTCATAACTTTTTCTATAACTTTTGGATTTTCAGGTTCACCCCATACTCTCTGTGGAAAGATTCCAATCTGTTCAAGTGCTCCCGCTGCTGCAAGCAATCCAACCATACCAGGATACTTAGGATTTATCTGCCCATACAGTAAATAAGGTCCAGGAGCAAAGAGTGAAGCCATAACTGTTAGATGTGGCCAGCACCATATTGCATAGTTGAAGACGGTGACCTCAACTTCTGCTTTCATCAACTCTTTACCAGCCTTCTTGGCAAGTGAAGGTTTCCAGACAACTTCACTTGCCCTCACAACTTCAACTTCTCCTGTGGCTTCGAGTGCCTTTGCAAGTCTGTCTTCGAATTTCTTGTTCATCTCTAAAAGATCTTTGTGAACGAACTCTCTACCATCTGAAAATGTTATTATCCCCACTTTGCGTTTTTTGAACATTCGGTTTACCTCCTTACAAATTATTTCAATCATATGTTTTTGGTATTGGTGAAATTTTTATAACTATACCGTATTTGTCTTTTAAATTCTGCGGTATAGATATTATTAAATCTTTTCCATTATAAGAATACTTTAAAGGTTCGTTTATTTCAAGCAACTCCACTTTTGTATTTTCGCTGGGTTGCACATTACTTACTTTTAGATCATCCTTTTGAAGGCGTCCAAGAACTATAACGTACAGATTGTTATCACGTTTGGTATATCTTATCTCTGTCTTTTCATCTATCTTTTCTCCCCATTTGCTCCATGGCCTTGTTTCATATATAGCTTCTCCATTCTTTTCAAGCCACTTACCAAGTCCAATAAGCCGTTCCTTCTGTATCTCCGGTATCGTTCCATCAGCTTTCGGACCTACATTCAAAAGCAAATTCCCACCTTTACTAACAACATCTGATAGAACGCTTATGAGTTGCTCAACCGTTAAAGTATGCTCCTCACTTTCTACCTGATTGTATCCAAAGGAATAACCAAGTCCTCTACAGAATTCCCATTTATATGATGGAATATCCTCGTGGTAGCCAAGATGATATTCTGCCGTCCTGAAGTCCCAGTGGTTCACATCCCATCTATCGTTCACAAGCCCGTTAGGATTCCTGTTGTAAAAATATGCGAAGAGATATTTCAAATCTTCTCTCCCTTTTTCCGGCCAGCCGATATCGTTCCACAGTATATCCGGAAGGTACAACTCTATTAGTTCCATGAATTGATTGTAAGCATAATCTGAGTATTCATAAGTATGAGGCCTGATGTACTTTATATCTCCATCTTTCGCTATTGGTTCCTTTGTGAATCTCCAGTCAAGTGCACCAGAATAATACACTCCAAATCTCAATCCGGCATTCCTTACACTTTTTGAAAGTTCACCTATTATGTCTCTCTTGGGTCCTTTAAGAATAACACGAAAATCAGTGTATTTACTTGGCCATAAACAGAAACCTTCGTGATGTTTGGTCGTTGGTACAACATATTTTGCACCAGCTTTTTTGAATAGTTCAGCCCATTCATCCGGATCCCATCTTTCCGCTTTCCAGAGTTCTGCAAATCTTTCGTATTCGAAATTTTCTCCATAAGTTTCAATATGATGCTTCCAAGTTGGGCTCCCTTTAATTCTCAAACTGTTCTGATACCATTCAGCGTAAGGATTGTTTTTAAACCACTCTTCGGCAGAAAAATCACCAAGCTCTCCAATGGGTGTAGCCCATGCTGGCACTGAATAGAGACCCCAATGAATGAAGATTCCAAATTTTGCATCTTCGTACCATTTCGGTATTCCATGATGCCTCAACGATTCCCAGGTTGGCTCATAATGCATGCGATTAAACCTCCTTAACTTCTTCTCTTTCTAATTTGGTCCACAGCAACAGTTGCTATAAGTATGATACCTACTATAATTCTTTGCCAGAATGGATTTATATTCAAAAGAACCGCTCCATTGTAAATTGTTATCATGACGAGAGCACCAAAAAATGCTCCAATAGCGTTGCCTTCTGCACCAAACAAACTCGCACCTCCAAGAACTGCTGCTGCAATTGCATCTAATTCATAACCGGTTCCGGTTGTGGGAACCCCCATCCAGAGCCTGCTTGTTTCAAGTATTCCACCAACTCCCCATAGGAATCCCGCAAGTGTGTACACCCCGTAGGTTACCAGTCTTATATTCACACCAGATAATCTTGCTGCTTCTACATTACTACCAAGTGCATAAACATATCTACCGAATCTGGTAAGTCTCAGCATCAGCTCTATAATAACGGTAACAATTATCAGAAACCAGAAAAGGGAAGGTATCCCCAAAAAATCTGATGAAGCAAAATTCGCTATACTTCTTGGAAGTCCAAATATGTTATTACCTTTTGATATTAAAAGCGTTGCACCACGAGCGATACTCATCATACCAAGTGTTGCAATAAAAGCAGGAACTCTAAGATCGAAGACAACAATTCCATTGATGAATCCTAAGGCTGAAGCCAGAAGCAAACAGGTTAGTATCGAAAGCCATATAGGAGTGCCACCAACAACCATTTTAGACATCAATATATTTACCAATGCAACCACAGCGCCTACTGATAGATCGATACCTGCTGTTATTATTACCACTACCATTCCAACACTCAAAACACCCTGTATTGCCATCTGTCGCATGATATTCTTAATGTTGGAAGTGGTGAAGAAATATTCGGACCTTATACCAAGGAAAATCCATAGAACGACTACGACTGCCAAAACTATCATTTGAGTATTCCAGGTAAATCTTTTTTCATTTTTTAGAAGTTTGCTGTCTTCATTCATTTTTATCCCTCACTTCCTCTGAAGTGTTGTTTTTTATTGCCATAGAAAGAATTTTCTCTTCACTAAATTCTTCATGCGGAATTTCACCAACTACTTTCCCTTCTCTCATAACAACTATTCTGTCACATATGCTCATTAACTCCGGCATATACGAGGAGATGAACAGTACCCCGGCACCTTCCATCGCCAGATTGTTCATCAATTCGTATATCTCTTCTTTTGCACCTACATCTATACCATTCGTTGGTTCGTCCATTATGAACACTTTTGATTTGCTCGCAAGCCATTTAGCCACTACCACTTTCTGCTGATTTCCACCACTTAAATTACTTACAATCTGTTTCAAGGAAGGAGTTTTTATGGAAAGAATTTTTACAAAATTTCGAGCATTTTCAATTTCTTTTGAAAGACTTATAAATCCCATCTTTCCTATTTTTTCATAAACAGGCAGATTTATGTTGTGCTTTACGTTGAGTTTTAAAGCCAGTCCGTGCTGTCTCCTGTCTTCTGGTATCAAACCAAGTCCAAGTTTAATAGCTCCTGAAGGGCTCTTTATTTTCACTTCTTTTCCCTCAACAAAAATCTTTCCGGAATCTATTGGATCAGCCCCAAAAATAGCCCTTGAGAGCTCTGTTCTTCCAGAACCAACCAGACCATAAAGTCCCACAATTTCTCCCTCACGAACAGTCAAAGAGCAATTCTTCAACTTAAAATTGCTTAAATTCTCTATTCTCAGAACCTCTTTTCCTATGTTTTTATTTGGATTATAAAGATCTTTCTTTATTTCTCGACCAACCATCATTGAAATTAGCTCGTCTATATTAGTTTCGGATACTTCACGTTCACCGACCACTTTTCCATCCTTCAAAACTAACGCAGTATCACAAAGTTCAAATATTTCTTCCAATCTGTGAGAAATGTATATTATTGATATTCCATTTTCTTTCAATTGCTTTATAACTCTGAAAAGTTCTTTAACTTCCCTTACAGCCAGAACCGCTGTAGGCTCATCGAATATCATAATTCTTGCGTTACGCGAAAGAGCTCTTGCAATTGCAACCATCCCTTGCTGAGCTGCTGTGAGTTCTGATAGTTTCTGATCTGGAGAGATAACATCGGCGTATCCAATCTTATCGAGAACTTTCTCAGCTTCCTTGAACATCGTTTTTTTGCTTACAAATCCCCATTTTGAAGGTTCATTACCAAGCAATATGTTCTCAGCAACGGTGAGATGATTTGCAAGCACCAGGTTTTGATAGACCGCCGATATTCCAAGTTGTTCTGAGATTATTGGTGTCATCTTCTCGATTTTTTTTCCAAAAACAAAGATTTCACCACTATCTTGAGAATAAGCACCCGTTAAAATTTTTATCAAAGTGGATTTTCCAGCTCCGTTTTCTCCTACCAGTGCTTTCGCCTCTCCAGGTTTTAAATAAAAATCGACATCTTTAAGCGCCTGAACACCTGGAAAACTCTTGTTTATACCAACCATAGCTATTGCATTTTCAGTCGTGCTCATTCTACCGCCTCGCTTATATATATTTTTAAAAAAAGAGGTTGCGGGTTTCTATCCGCAACCTCTTCACAAATTACCAATCTTTATGGAATTCGATAGGTTTCAAACCTTCATCAGCTGCTCCGCTCTTTAACATTTCAGGAGTTACAACCATTATACCTGTATCGATTCTCTTGGCAACAGGGACAAAATTTCTTGCCATGACTGCGTATGCCACACCTGAATAACCCATTACCCATGGTCTCTGAATTAGTATAGCGTCGAGATAACCATTTTCAAGTCCCCAGACTTCCTGTGGACCAGCATCGACGGCTACTGCTGCCAGACCTTTTTTGCCCATTATGTCAAGAGCCCTAACCATTTCATCACCGGTGTACTGGTTGTTGGCATATATACCTTTGAGATCTGGGTGGGCCGTCAGAAGATCCTGAACTATACCTATAGTATTACCCTGTTTTCCCTGAGCATCTCTGAAATCTATAAGCTGTATACCTGGATATTTTTCTTTGAGTCTGTCAACGAATCCAGCCTTTCTTGCTTCAAGGGAGCCGACTCCAGACATGAAGGTTATTCCAGCAACTTTTCCTTCGGCTTTTCCAAATTTCTTAATCATTGCCTGTGCAAGGGCGTCAGCTGATTGTTGACCGATAGCATAGTTATCGGAAGCAAGGAAGCTTACATAATTATCAGTATTGGCAGCTGAGTCGATTATGATAACTGGAATACCTTCTTTCATCGCTTTTTCGATACCCGGAACAAGCGCATCGGCAACTGTCGGAGCGATAACTATCGCATCTGGTTTCATTGAAATAGCTGTTTCCAGTATTGCAACTTGTTTGGCAACATCGGATTCACTTGTTGGTGATTGTGCGATCAGTTCAACTCCAAAGTGTTTGGCAGCTTTTTTAGCACCATCAAGAACAATTTGCCAGAACTCTGATTCGCTTGCTTTAACGATGAAAAAGACTCTCATCTTGTTTACAGGGACAGCTTTGTCAAAGGAAAAGCTCATTACAGATAGACCGACTAACAACATAACGATTAATGAAAGCACTAACCCCTTCCTCATAATAACACCTCCTGTAAATTTTTCCGGGTTTTCCCGGTTTTATCTTAAGCTATCTTTCTTACAGATTCACGGATGACAAGCTCTGTTTTCAAAACTATTTTTGATATTCTGCTGGATTTGTTGTCTATCAAATCCAATATGAGAGTGCCTGCAATTTTCCCCATTTCAATCACAGGCTGTTTTATAGTTGTTATGGTTGGAGTAACAAGCTCGTTTTCGACTATATCGTCAAAACCAACTATCGAAAGTTCATCTGGAACTTTTAAATCAAGATCTTTTGCTGCTTTTAAGATCATTCTGGTTATAAAGTAGTTCGTTGCAAGTATCGCACTCGGTCTATGCTTTGAAGAAAGAACATCTACAATTGCTTTTTTGTAGTCTTCTTCTTTTGAAAACGTGGCACCGTCTATTACCCAATTCTGATTGAAGGGTAAATCGAAGATTTCACAGGCCCTTTTGAATCCTTCTAATCTTTCCTTAACTGTGTATATGTTACTTTTATACAGATATATGCCTAATTCCCTGTGCCCTAATTTTTTCAGATACTCAACTGCTTCAAATATCGCCTGTCTGTTGTCTATGGTTATGCTATCAAAATCGTCGTTGCTTTCAAGCAAGCGGTCATAAAAGACAACTTTTATCCCAAACTTTCTTGCTTTTCTGTACAGCGTTCTGTTGTTGTTGCCGTTTATATCCATCAACGGAGCTGCGACTATTCCATCAACACCGTGTTCTAGCAACCATTTAAGGTATATTTCCTCTTTCTTAATATCTTCGTCGGTGTTGCAGACTATGAACTTGTAACCTCTGTGAAACAACACGTTTTCAAGCCCACTCATGAAGTCCTGAAAGAAAGGATTTTTTATATCGGAAACGAGCAATCCTATCGTTTTGGTTTTACTCGTCTTCAAAGATTTAGCAGCTATGTTCGGTATATAACCGAGTTCTCGAGCCATGGATAAAATTTTGTTTCTCAAATCTCTGTTTACACCTGGCTTTCCACTTATAGCTCGAGATACCGTTGAAGAAGACACCCCTAATATTCTCGCTATATCATTTATCGTTACTTTCCTTTCGTTCTCCATAGGAAAATCCCCGCAATCGTTTGCAATTTCATTGCTATTATAATGAAAATTTTTCTGTTTTGTCAAGTAAAATTTATCAAAACTAGCAAAGAAGACACCATCTTCTATAAGGTGGAAGGGACTGTCCGAATTTAAGCCTGTGGACCATGTACTGACGGCGGAACGGAAGGAAAATTCTTCCGGTCTACGAGTCACCATGGGATGGTAATTCACGATAAACGTAATCCCACCTTATCTTTGGGTGGGATTTTTTATACTTCGAAAACGCGTCAAATTTCAAACCACGATTCCAAAAAACGTTCGCAAAACAAATCCTACAATATACGCAACAGCCGCAGAAGCACCACCAATTAAAAGCATTTCCAGGCCACCTATATACCATTTGACACTCGTTACTATCTGTCTTAAAGCTCCAACAGTGAAAAGAGCTATACCCGTTAAAAAGCAAGCTGACAAGAAAGGATACTGAGAGAAAAACTGCACAAAGGAAGAAAAAACATAAGCAACAAGTGGCATAAATCCAGCGATAACAAATGAAAAGAAAGTGACAAGAGCACTTTTAAGCGGTGAAGTACCTTCGTCTTCAATCAAGCCGAGTTCTTCCGTCATCATGGTATCAACCCAGAGCTTTTTATCTGAAGTTATCACATCGACAACTTTTTTCAGCGTTTCACCTTCTATTCCTTTTTTTCTGTAAATCTCTTCTATTTCCTTTCTCTCGAATTCCGGGAAATTTTCAACTTCCCACATTTCCCTCTCTCTTTCACTTTTTATATAATCCCTTTCAGACTTTTCAGAAAGATAATCTCCAACTGCCATAGAAAAACCATCAGCGAATAAATTAGCAAAGCCGAGTATAAGGACTATTTTTGGATCAAGTTGAGCGCCAGCAACACCTGCAACTACAGCAAAAGTTGTCACTATCCCATCACTTGCACCATATATTGCAGGTCCTATGTACTTACCCTGTTCAACTTTGTGATAAGGTTCATCCTCTATGTATTTGGGATCATGTGCCTTCAAAATCATCTCTTTGTCTTTTTTCTCATACGCCTTTCTTGCAACCTTCAATCTACTTTCTCTGAAAAAGCTCAAAAGTCCCACGTTTCATCACCCCACAATATCTTGATAGTTCTTAAGCTTTCCTACAACATCATAGTTGTTCTTTAAGATCCCTCGCATACGCTCGGGATGACAGTTTCATAATGTCATTCCGAGGAACGAAGTGACGAGGAATCTTAAGATCCTTCACTTTGTTTAATACTACACAATGCACCACATTCAATCAGGATGACATAGTACTTTGATTATTTCAAAATAACAATCTCTTCGTCATCCTGAGGAACTTCAGTGGAAAGATGAGACAATACATTCCCATAAAAAACGGGGACTGAACAAGTCCCCGTTTCATTTGAAAGAGCAATCTATTTAATCGGGTTAGATTTTCTTATGACAGAACCACCAGTCATAACAATCGTATTCTTCTTTTCTCTTCTCAGCAGTTTCAACATCTGATGGTGGTGGTACAATTGCTTCATCTTTGACCAGTTCATTATCTGGCCAATTTGCTGGAAGAGCCACTCCTTTTTCATCAACAGTTTGAAGCCCTTTAACTATTCTGAGAATTTCATCCATATTTCTTCCAAGTTCCTGAGGATAATAAAGAACTGTTCTAAGGATTCCGTTTGGATCGATTACAAACACTGCTCTGACGGTATTTGTACCCATTGCTGGATGAATCATACCGTAAAGTTCCGCAATTTTTCCTCTGTCGTCGGCTATAACAGGGAATTTGATCTCAACACCAAGATTTTCTTTGATCCATTCGACCCACTTGATGTGTGAAAACACCTGGTCGATGCTCAATCCTACAAGTTCTGTGTTCAGCTTTTTGAATTCATCATAACGTTTCTGAAAGGCATAAAATTCCGTTGTACATACCGGAGTGAAATCTGCTGGATGGCTGAACAAAACCACCCATTTCCCTTTGTAATCTTCTGGAAAATTGATGACTCCCTTAGTTGTTTTCGCAGTAAAAGATGGTACCTTCTCACCTATTAATGGTAAACTCATTTAAATCCACCTCCTGTTTTTTCTAAACATTCCTTACATATTCCAACGATACAGTACTGAACACTCATAACCTTATGTCCTTCCACCTCATCTATCTCAAGTTCTGGAAGTTCTGCATGAATATCATAGACTTTCCGACACTCTGTACAATAAAAATGATGATGCTGTTTCTCTACAAAATCGTATCTCAAAGCATCAGGAGTTATTATTTCCTCCACAATTTTATTTTCTGACAGTAAATTCAGAGTGTTATAGACCGTTGCTCTCGATATTGTCGGAAAGTACTCTTTTATACTTTTATATATTTCATCAGCTGATGGATGTACTCTATTTTTATCAAGATACTCAAGGACTTTTATTCTGTGTATAGTTGGTTTTATGTTTTTCTTTCTCAAGATTTGCATATAAGACTTCATATAAACACCTACTTTTATTTTTATTTTGTTCATCTTTATTATACATATAAATTTATACTTTGTCAATATTTATATCAAATCTTTATCATGAACTGTATATTTTTCACAACGCTGTAATTCAAAGTTTTTTGTCTGAAGTTATAATAATTTCGATATCAAACTAAAGGAGAAAATCAAGGAGGAGCTTATGGAAAAACAGACAAGAGGCATTCAACTTTTAAGAGGAGATCCCAAAAAAGCAATATTGAGACTGGCTTTTCCAATGATGGCCGCCATGCTTATTCAGGCACTTTACAACCTCGTTGATGGTATATGGGTTGCCGGTCTTGGCCCTCAAGCCCTTGCGGCCATAGGACTTTTCTTCCCAATTTTGATGATAATTCTTTCGTTTGCAGGTGGAGTTAGTGTTGGTGTCAGCTCAGCAATATCAAGAAAAATTGGAGAAAAGAATAAAGAAGAGGCAGACAGTGCTGCAATACATTCTGTTATCCTTGCGCTTTCTTTTGGTATTGTAGCAACTGTTGTTGTTTTGCCTTTGATAGATTCTATACTCAAACTCACAGGTGCAACCAATGAAACACTTAAATTATCTGTTGACTATTCAAACATTCTCCTTCTGGCTGTAACACTTCTAATGTTTAACAACGTCGCAAATGGTATTTTAAGAGGCGAAGGCGATACCAAAAAATCGATGTACGCCATAACTTTTGGAGCAGTTTTGAACATATTTCTGGATCCATTATTCATATATGTTCTTAAATTTGGAGTAAAAGGTGCTGCGTATGCAACAGTCATATCGATAGCAGCATCAACCATTCTGATGTCTTACTGGTTGTTTATAGCTAAAAACACA
>JARRBB010000054.1 GCA_029981435.1 Thermotogaceae bacterium
TGAATCCATCGACTGTTTCAACATCGGGAACATCCCCTGATTATACATTAACATTGATTTTCAACGATACCGTGAGTTCAACTGATATAATCAATTCTATTTATTTGGATGTGTTTATAAGAGATTCATTAGAAAACGATAGACTGGAGAGTTTTAAGCTGAAATAATCCAAAATATATTTAAACTTTAATTCTAAAACTTTTAAAGAAAAAAATATCTGATGTGTTATAATTCAATGGCAAGAAAACCCGCTTTGTCCTGAGGGGCAAAGCCATAAGTCCGTGGGAGGAGGTGCTTTTGGTGGAGAGAATTTACGAAACTATGTTCATCGTTGTACCATCACTCAACGATGAAGAAAGAGAAGCTGTGGTAGAAAAGGTGAAAAATTTCATCCAAGAGAGATTGGAAGGAAAAATTGAGAACGTTGACCGCTGGGGAATCAGAAAGTTGGCATTCAAAGTCAAGAAATTCACAGAAGGTGACTACACCGTGATAATCTTCAGAGCTTCCCCGGAAAAGGTGAACGAGCTCGAGAACTTCTATCACATCACACAGGAGATCTTCAGATGGCAAACATTCAGAAGAGAAGATCTTGAGAAAAAAGAAAAGAAGAGAAAAGAAAAAGAAGGTAACGTCGAAGTGAAAGAGAATGTTCCAGCATCAGAAACATCGGAAGAGGTTGTTGTTTCTGAAAGTGAAAATGCAGAAGAATCTCAGGAGTGATTTTAAATGTCTATTAGTTTCAACAAAATAATCCTTGTTGGCCGGCTCACCAGAGATCCAGAAACTCGATTTTCAGCGAACGGAACACAGGTAACTTTTTTCACTCTGGCAGTTGATAGAAATTACAACAGAGATTCAAATCAGGATTCACAAAATACCGATTTCATAAGAATAGTATCTTTCGGTAGACTCGCAGAATTTGTATCGACTTACTTGTCAAAGGGTAGACTTGTTCTGGTGGAGGGTTCTCTTAGAATAAGAAACTGGCAGACACAATCTGGTGAGTACAGAAGCACAACAGAAGTTGTGGCCAACAGCGTACAGTTCATGGAACCAAAACCAAAAGAAGGATCCGCTATTGATCTGGAAACAGGCACTTCTGAAGAAGACGTCGAGCTTTTCAACGACACTTTTGAAGATATAGATAGTGACTCCGATGATAGCGATGAGATCCCGTTCTGAATTTTGAAAAAGCCAATCTGAAAGGAGGAGCTTGTCTTGAGAGAAAGAAGAAAAAGAGTGAGAAAATGCAGGCTCTGTTCAAGAAAAGTAGATTATGTTGACTATAAAGATACAAAATTGTTGAGAGAGTTTTTAACAGACAAAGGTAAAATCATTCCAAGAAGAACTAATGGCAATTGTGCAAAACATCAAAGAATGGTTAAAATAGCAATAAAAAGAGCAAGACAGATGGCCCTGATTCCTTACGTTAAAGACTGAACAAAAGGGGACTTGGTCCCCTTTATTTTTATGGTTTCTGTGAGGTGAACAGGATGAAGGTGATACTTTTAACTGACGTTTCAAAGCTCGGTAAAAAAGGTGAGATAAAGGAAGTTTCAGATGGATATGCAAGAAACTTTTTGATTCCTCGTGGACTTGCTAAAGAACTCAACGAAGGTGATTTGAAACATTATCAGAAAGAAAAAGAACTTCAAAGAAAAAGACTCGAAAGGACGAAAGAAGAAAGCGAGAAAAAACTTTCCGAGTTGACAAAGAAAAAACTTGTCATAAAGGCAAAAGCTGGTTCTGCTGGAAAGCTCTACGGTGCAATAACTTCCGCCGATATTGCCGAGGTTATATCGAAGGAAACAGGCGAGGAGTTCGATAAGAAAAACGTCGAATTGGAAGGTCATATAAAAGAAGTAGGGATTTATGAAGTTGGAATTAAACTCCCGGGAGGAGTAAAGGGAAAGATAAAGATCGAAGTAATTCCGGAGGGATAATTTTTGCAATTGATGATCTATTCAAAAGCGCTGTTTTCAACATGGATTTATTATTCACCTGACAGACTTTTATTCGATGCAGGTGAAGGTATCAGTTCGTACATGGGAAACAAGATATTCGCAATAAAAAAGATATTTCTCACACACGGTCATGCTGATCATATAGCTGGGCTCTGGGGGATAATCAACTCACGAAACAACGCCATGGGAGATAGGGAAAAAAGGTTGGAGATCTATTTCCCTAAAGACAGCAATGCGATAAGAGAATATTTTGACTTCATAAAAAGGGTCAATTCGGAACTAAAATATGAACTCGTGTTTTATCCCATAGATGAAAGTGACAAAATTCTCATAAAGGACAATGGAAACACTAAAAGATTCGTGGTACCATTTCGTGTAAAACATACGATGAGCGAACCAGCATTTGGATTCAACGTGGTAGAAGAGAGAAGAAAGTTAAAAGAAGAATTTCTAAATTTATCGAAAGAAAAGATAGTGGAATTGATAAAAAAACATGGAAAAGAGTGTGTTACCTATTCCTACGAAAAGAAAATTCTCACAATAAGTGGCGACACCATGGCGCTTGAACCATCGATAGTTGAAGACACAGATCTTTTATTGCACGAATGTACCTTCTTAAACCGAAAAGATAGAAAAGGCGAGATACATGCGTCGCTTGATGAAGTTATGGAACTAATCCAGAAAACAGGAGTCAAAAATGTGGTGCTGTATCATATATCAAGTAGATACGAATCCACAGCTGATAGGATTATCAAAAAAGTCTCAAACCATTTTACAGATTTAAATCTTGAATACGTTTATCCCGGAAAATTATGGATTCGTTAAAACAACAGGAGGCGGTAATATGTTGAATGCCTTCCTAAGCTGGATAATACTGGGTGTGGTTTTAACCGTCATCGAGATCATCACTCCTACTTTTTTCATATTCTGGTTTGCACTTGGAGCTTTTTCTGCATCTGTGCTTGCATACTTTGATTTTTCGCTTACAATTCAGGTGGTAATCTTTGTAATCGTTTCGGCTGTTCTGGTGGTTTTAACTCGTCCTCTTTCCAAAAGGCTTGTCGGAAGTTCAGAAAAAGAGATAAGCGTTGACGAGATAATAGGAAAAACAGGAGTTGTGGTCAAGGATATAAAACCGGGCGGTTTTGGAATAGTGAAGGTTGGTTCTGAAGAATGGAGAGCTGTATCGAATTTTGAGAAAGTTATACGTAGAGATTCCAAAGTAAGGGTTTTGAAACTTGAAGGTACAACCCTTATTGTCGAACCTCTCAATGAGGAGGTGAAGTGAAACATGTTGATTTTTTGGGGAATTATTGCGTTTTTTATCCTTATAATTGCCGCAAGCGGTATAAGGATCGTCAGACCTTATGAAAGAGGACTGATAGAAAGATTAGGTAAGTTCAAAAAGGAAGTAAAATCCGGTATACACTTCATAATTCCTTTCTTTGACAGGATGATAAAGGTTGACATGCGTGAAATGGTTATCGATGTTCCACCGCAGGAAGTTATAACAAAGGACAACGTCGTAGTAACCGTGGATGCCGTAATATATTATGAGGTAACAGACGCTTTTAGAGTTATATACAACGTCTCAAACTTCCAAACAGCCGCTGTGAAGCTCGCTCAAACGAATTTGAGAAACGTTATAGGTGAACTCGAGCTTGATCAGACCCTTACTTCCCGTGAATCCATAAACGCTAAACTGAGAGAAGTTCTCGATGAAGCAACTGATAAATGGGGAGTTAAAGTAACAAGAGTGGAAATTAAGAAAATAGACCCACCCAACGACATCATGGAAGCCATGAGTAGGCAGATGAAGGCCGAAAGAACAAAAAGGGCAGCTATTTTAGAGGCTGAGGGTATCAAACAATCTGAAATTCTCAAAGCAGAAGGGCAGAGACAGGCAGCTATCTTGAAAGCTGAAGGTGAAGCTGAAGCTATAAAGAAAGTTGCTGAAGCAAGGAGATTCCAGTTCATAGCCGAAGCAGAAGGACAGGCAAAAGCCATAATTCAGATATTCAACGCTATTCATGAAGGCAATCCTTCGAATGATCTTCTTGCGGTCAGATACCTCGATGCACTCAAGGAAATTGCCAATGGTAAAGCAACGAAAATATTCCTGCCACTCGAAGCCAGTGGAATTCTTGGAAGCATAGCAGGTATATCTGAACTTTTCAAGGAAAAGAAAGATAAAAACTCAGAAGATTGAGGAGTAGATAATGGATGAACATGTTCTTTTATTCCTTGTTCTTAGTTGCTGTTGGTATTTTTATCGGGATTCCAAGTGCTTATCTTCTGGCTGAAAAACGGAAGGAATCTGCCTTCGTTTTTCTTGAAATAGTGAATATCTACATACTTATGGGAGTTTCCATTCTCGTTATTTCGATGAATTTTCCCGTGTTTTTTGAATTGTTCATCATTGGTCTTCTGATATACATGAGAACGTTGAATTTTTTTCTCAAGATACTCTTCGGTTACGATGTCAGGCATAAGGTTATGTTCCTGTCTCTTGGCTACACCAGAAGAGAATATTTTCTTAAGTATCTTGTTCCAAGAAACGTTAGATTGATAGTTTCACATATTTTAGAGACGTTTGGTACTCTTTTACTTGCATTCACAATCGGTAAATCGAGTCTATCCTCAGAGGTGGTTGGTACAGTTCAGCTGATACTAATTTTCATGGGCATGGGAATTTTCATTTTAGAAAAATTAAGGGTATCGAAACGTTACAGTCATTGATTATAAAATTTAAGGTGATACCATATTAGGGTATAAGAAAAAAATACAAAAGGAGTGATCCTATAATGGCTAAGGTTTTAAACAACAAAATAGTGAATGATCTGAAAAAGATCTTCTCCGAAGAGCTGGAGAAGAAAGTGAAATTACTTCTGTTCAAAGTTGATGATGAATCCGTATGTGAGTACTGTAATTTAACCAGAGATCTTTTAGAAGAACTAAAAGAAGTTGACGAAAGAGTGGAACTTGAAGTTTACGATTTCAACACCGATAAAGATGTCGTAGAAAAATACGGCATCGAGAGAGTACCCGCGATAGTCATATTAGATGAAGATGGAAAGGACTACGGCGTTAGATTCTATGGAATACCATCAGGCCATGAATTCTCAACTCTTATCGATGATATTGTCACCTTTTCAAAAGGACCTGTTCCAAGTCTCTCTGCTGAAACTATAGAACAGTTAAAAAAAATAGATCAGAAGGTTAAAATCCAGGTTTTCGTTACTCCTACCTGTCCATACTGTCCAAGAGCCGTATTGACAGCGCATCATTTTGCACTTGTAAATGAGAACATTGTCGGCGAAATGATAGAAGCAAATGAATTCATGGATTTGTCGATGAAATTTGGAGTTTCTGCCGTTCCACATATCGTTGTCAACGAAGAACACAGCTTCGTTGGAGCACTCCCAGAAGCAAATTATTTGAACGAAGTTTTGAAAGCCCTGAAATAATTATCGAGCCTTTTAAGGAGTGATCGAAACATGGTTTTTTTTGATCTTGAACCCAAAAGTACAGGGCCGAGTAAAACGGAATATGATGTTATAATAGTCGGTGCTGGTCCAGCTGGTCTGGGTGCTGCGATATATTCGGGAAGAGCAGGACTTTCAACATTGGTCATAGAAAAAAATATTGAAGGTGGTCAGATTCTTTTAACAGATGTGATGGAAAACTATCCAGGATACGGGTTGATCAACAGCAACGAACTTGCTCAGAGGTTCAAAGAACATGCAGACATGTTCGGAACAGAATTCGATTACGGTGAGGTCGTAAAAGTAGAACTTGCCGGGGAACAGAAACTGGTTTACCTTGATAATGGGAAAGCTTACAAATCGAAAGTTATAATAATAGCAACTGGTGCTTCTCCAAGAAGGTTAGGTGTACCTGGTGAAGATAGATTTATAAGCAAAGGTGTTTCTTACTGTGCTGTCTGTGATGGAGCGTTCTTTACCAACAAAAACGTCGCTGTTGTCGGTGGAGGAGATTCTGCCGTTGATGAAGCACTCTATCTTTCAAGAATAGCAGCGAAAGTAACCATAATACATAGGCGTGATAAGCTCAGAGCAGTTAAGAGTCTTCAGGAAAAAGCCTTTAATAATCCCAAAATAGATTTCATATGGGACACGATTGTGAAAGAAATAAAAGGAACCGATAAGGTTGAATCACTGATTTTACAGAACTTGAAAACCGGTGAAATAAAAGAATTACCTTTTGATGGTGTTTTTATTTTCATTGGTTTGAATCCAAACAGCGGAATCTTTAAAGATATTGTCGATGTTGATGAAAACGGATTCATAAAGACCAACGAAGATATGGAAACGAATGTTGATGGAATTTTCGCCGCTGGAGACGTCAGGGTAAAATCTGTCAGGCAGGTGATAACTGCGGTTGCTGATGGTGCGATTGCTGCTACCATCGCAGCAAGAAAATACTTTGAATGATTCTAAAAAAATGAAAATATGTTTTGTTCTATCAGCTCTGATTTTTATCTTTACTTTTTGCTGGGCAGATGAAATTTATCTATGGAAATACATGGTTGAACCGGGAGACAATTTGTACAGAATCTCCCGGTTTTTTGCTACGCGACCGGATATACTCATAGTAAGAAACGGCTTAACGAACCCTGAGAAATTGAACGTTGGCCAGTTTATCGATTTGTTTGCCCCTTACACAAGTTCGAATATGCATTTTGATAAAACTGAAAATGGTTATATTTTAAAAAATGATAAATTTGTTTTACTCAGAAACCTGTTATTTTTATTCAAAGGTCTCAACGACTCTGAATTGAAGTTCGAATCAGAAAAAATACCTAAAAGTTATTTTGGAGACGTAAGAATAGAAACTTCTGTATCGGATATTTTCAAGTTATCTGTTTTTTTGAATGTTGTAAATCCCACTCTGGAAGAATTCAACTTAATGTTTGAAATACCGATTATGAGTTTTTATATGTCCGATGTAGAAGTTTACACGGAAAATCCAGATAAGGTAGAGAAATTTATATTGAGTGACAAAAACAAAGTGGAGATTTCAAATATAAAAAGGTTGAAGATTGAAACTGCAGATGGTTCAATAAATTTCGTTTTTTATGGTGGTGACACATCTCTTAGACTCGACAACAGCAACTTAGTTGTAAAAATCACACTAAAAATAGCTAAACAATTGGGATTTTACAGAACTCAATTTGCGGTATTTTTACAAAAATAGGTGAAAAATTTGTGTTTTTTGCTCTGAATGTTTTATAATTATTTCAGGCTCCACAAAGAAAGGGGTTTTAGCCTATGAAGCATTTTAAAATTTTACTTTTAATGATTTTGCTGTTGCCGATCTTTCTTTTTCCAATGCAACTAACTGTTAAAGCTGGTATGGAAAATTTCAACATCACTACCCTTGGTGGAGGAATCAGATCTTTAAATGGTATTCTGGGTTTGGATCTTTCAGTGTTAAAAGATCTGACAGATGGTTTTTATTTCGAAGGTTCAATTTTTCTGGTCATACCCGCGGGTGACATCCTGCCTTATGGTGGATTGACCAAGAAGTTCGATTTGAGCAACACCGCAAATATTTTTAATTTCAGTGTAGATTTGTACGGGACAATTGGTTTGGAAGTTAAACTTAGCAACATAGGTGTTTTCGGTGAGGTTATGTATGATATAAACGCTCCTATCAACATAATGAATCCATCGAAAATTTCCGTTGGAATAGCTTTCGATTTTTAAGGAGGTAATTCTTTTCATGGGGGGAAAATTGAGAATACTCACGGTTTCTTTGCTAATTATCTGTTCTTTTTTACTCGTTAACAACATTTTTGCGCAAAACTACATAGGTTTCGGAAATTTCAACGATGCGGTGACTATTGGTGTTGCCCATAAAGAAAATTCCTATACTATATATGGTGGTTTTTCTTATGGCTTCAGCGGCCTGCTCGGTGTTGGTGTACAAGGTGGTTACAGGGCAGCCAACCTTCTGGAAGTGCAGGTTGGTGAACTGGGGAAATGGCGAATGGGTATAGGAGCTGGCGCCAATGGAACGGCAATGTTCTCCATTTTTTCGCCGATTCCCTTTTATGTATCCGCCGGTGCAGGAATAGCATTCTTTCATGACTGGGATTTTCAGAACAATATCAGTCTTCACTGGATGTGGATTGGTGGAATAGGCGTTGCAACTTCTCCATGGTGGATAATAGAAGGTTTTGTTCAACCTACCGTATCAACCTTTTTTGGTATAAGTTTTTGATCATTCTTTAATCTCATCCTTGAACCCGATAATGTTCAAAAGCGAAAAATCATCATTTCGCCAGTTTTTTCTTACCTTAACATGTAAATCGAGGAATATTTTTCTCCCTGTGAAAAATTCTATCTCCTCTCTTGCCATGGTACCGATTTGTTTTATCATTTTGCCATCTTTGCCTATTACTATACCTTTTTGGGAGTCTCTCTCCACTATTATATTTGCCCTTATGTAAAGAACATCGTTGTTTCTTTCTTTCACGTCTTCTATTAATACAGCAACTGAATGTGGAATTTCTTCCCGTGTTAAATGCAATATCTTTTCCCTTATTATTTCGGCAGCAATGAAAGAGATTGGTCTGTCTGTTATCATATCATCTGGATAGAATTTTGGACCTTCAGGAAGTAGCTCAACAACTGAATCGATCAGTTTATCAAGATTTTCACCGGTTAGAGCTGAAACAGCCACACTTTTCTTGATGCTGGGGCAGAGTTTTTTCATTTTTTCCTCAATCAAAGTAAGAACAGATTTATCTTCCATAAGGTCTATCTTATTTATCACTAAAATTGCTGGTGTTTTACTCTCCAAAACGTATTTTGCCACATATTCATCAGCTTTTGAAAGAGATCTTGAGGCATCAACAACCATCATAACAAGATCTATACCATTCAACGCCCTTATCGCCACTTTCACCATATACTCACCGAGTTTATGAAAAGGCTTATGAATACCAGGAGCATCCACAAAAACTATCTGGAAATTGTCGGTCGTGTATATGCAATTTATTCTGTTACGCGTAGTCTGGGGCTTCTCTGAAACGATCGTTACTTTTTTTGCCATTATCGCATTGATCAGTGTTGATTTACCAACGTTCGGTTTACCTGCAAGGGCTACAAACCCTGATTTGAACATCTGGTTCACCTCTTTTTAGTTTATAATCTCATCTGCAACGTACATTCCTGACATTGTAGCCTGCATTATACCACGTGTGTATCCCGAAGCATCACCCACGACATAAACTTCAGTATCTGGGAGCTTAAAGGGTTTATCAAAATTTGGTTTCAAAGAGTAGAACTTTGCTTCAACACCGTAAAGAAAGTTACCTGGATTGTTTATACCCGGTATAACGTTGTTAAGAGCCTCTATAAACTCTTCTATAGCCGTGGCTGTTCTGCGGGGTAGAACGAGATTCAGATCCCCTGGAGTTGCGTCAAGGGTTGGTATTATATAAGATTTGGATATCCTGCTATCGGTGGAACGTCTTCCTATCACAAAATCTTTGTATCTCTGAATTATTATACCTTTGTCACCTGCGAGTTTATTCGCAAGCTTTATTACTGACAATCCATATGTTGTTGGATCATCGAATGGTTTTGTGAAACTGTGAGTAACGAGTATTGCAAAATTAGTATTCTCACTTTTTTTGTTAACATAGGAATGGCCGTTGACCGTTATGAAGTCATTTCCGATCTCCTTACTGACGAAGCCCTGCGGGTTAACACAGAAAGTTCTCACTTCATCATCTGATCTTGAAAGAAATTTGACTTTGAACTCGTAGAGAACATCTGTTATTTCCTTGGTGACCCTGTGACTGACTTCGTACCTGACACCAAGATCAACCTTTGTGCCTGTAAAGGATATATTCCACTTTTTCAAAAGTGAATCAACGAATTTTGAACCACCTCTGCCAGTTGCAATAACAACTTTGTCATAAGGTTCAGAATGTTCACCATTATCGAATACCAGCACGATTTTCCCGTTGCTTTTCTCAAGGTCAACGACAGCTTTCTTAAAGTGAAAACTGAATCTTTTCGAAGAATCCTCAATGTACTTTTTGTAGAGTTCTTTTATAACCTTTTGAAGGTTATCCGTGCCTATGTGGACAAACTCACTCAGTATAACTGAAAGATTGTTCTGAAAAAATCTGTCGGCTATTTTCGATATTCTTGGATCGTCAAGTTGAGCACTTTTCTCCACCCTGTCTTCGATTTTTCCGTCGAGTGTCCACAGTTTCAGGGCATCCTCAACGTATTTCTGATAGACCTCTATTCCAAGATATTTGGCAATTTCTCCACCTATATCAGGAGAAATGGATAATTTGCCGTCCGAAAAAGTTCCAGCCCCACCGAAACCATATATAGAACCCTTACCCACAGGCTTTCGGGTAAAGGGATCTTCACCCTGTTCAAACACATCGATCTTTATGTTATCAACGTTGCTTTTTTTATAAATCCTCTCGATGAAACCTATTGCAGATGTTCCAGAACCTATGAGTGCTATTCTCACTTTATCTACCTCCTGAAAAAAATCATAAAAATCTCTCCCCTTTTCAGGGAGAGATGATTGTTATAATTAACCTTAGTTCAAATCATCTTTAAGAAAAGCTCATGAACTCTTGTGTCCTCTGTCAGCTCTGGATGAAAAGAAGAAACCAGAACATTTCCTTGTCTTGCCATCACAGGATTTTCTTCATATTCGCACAGTATCTCAACATTTTCACCGTAATCCACGATCAACGGCGCCCTTATAAATATTCCTCTGAAAAGACCATCAGACACACCTTTAATATTAAGATCGGCTTCAAAACTTTCAACCTGTCTTCCAAAAGCGTTGCGTCTGACCTTTATGTCTATAACCTTCAATGTTTCCTGCTCCGGATAATTTTCCACACCACTTGAAAGTACTATCATACCCGCACACGTTCCATAAACTGGAAAACCTTTTTCTATCTTTTCCTTTAAAGCTTCATTCATTCTCGTTATCTTCATCAACTTCCATATCGTTGTACTTTCACCGCCGGGAATTATAAGTGCATCAACCTTTTCAAGATGTTCCGGTAGTTTAACTACAACCGCTTCTATACCAAGCTTCTTAAGGATTTCAACATGTTCCCTTATATCACCCTGAAGTCCAAGTACTCCAACCTTTATTGACAATTTTTTACCATCCTCTCTCTTGCAACCTGATTTCTAAATCTTTTATTTCACTTCCTTCCATGGGCTGACCAATATCCTCACTTATCTTTGCAAGCATCTCTGGATCATCGTAATGTAAAACCGCTTGAACTATAGCTCGCGCCATTTTTACAGGTTCTTTAGATTTGAATATACCCGAACCGACAAACACCCCATCTGCACCAAGCATCATCATCAAAGCTGCATCGGCTGGAGTCGCAACACCGCCTGCTGCGAAATTCACAACAGGTAGTCTCCCGAGTTCTTTGACCATCTTCACGAGCTCAACTGGCGCGCCAATTTCCTTTGCATAAGTAACAAGTTCATCATCAAGCATATTTTTCACACGTCTTATCTCGTCCATGACCTGTCTCATGTGTCTGACGGCTTCAACTACATTACCAGTACCCGCTTCACCTTTCGTTCTTATCATCGCCGCACCTTCTGCTATCCTGCGCAACGCTTCTCCAAGATCTCTCGCACCACAGACAAACGGAACTTTGAACTCGTGTTTGTTTATGTGAAATCTTTCATCGGCAGGAGTTAAGACTTCAGATTCATCTATGAAATCAACGCCTATGGCTTCGAGTATCTTTGCTTCAGCGATATGTCCTATCCTGCATTTTGCCATCACAGGTATTGAAACCGCGTTCATTATCTCTTTTATCTTAGCTATACTCGCCATTCTGGCAACGCCACCCTGCTTTCTGATATCCGCTGGAACTCTTTCAAGTGCCATTACAGCGACGGCACCTGCTTCCTCAGCAATTCTCGCCTGCTCTGCTGTGGTGACATCCATTATTACACCATTTTTGAACATTTCCGCAAAACCTTTCTTCACAACCCACGTTCCTTTATCTTCCATGGAACTCACCTCCAATCGAAATCAAAGAATCACCTTTTCAAGTCTTGAAAAGTCACCTTTAACTCTTCCAAATTTTGCACATGGTTTGCCGTCCACCTCAACGATATCTGCCGTTATCTGGATTTTGTCTCTCAGTAGCGATGAGCCAACACCGTAAGAATCGACAGGAACCTGAAGTTTCTCAAACAGTTCTATTTTACCTACATCGAAACCACTCGAAACAATTATTTTAAGGTCTTTTGCACCTATCTCATCGAATTTTTGACGGGCCATCCATACCAGCTCAGGACAAACTCCAAGAGAACTTTCATCTTTCGGAACAACAGATCTATCTCTCAAACTTCTCGAAGTATCGAACCTAACTCCCCAAATTTTTCCCTTTCCAGGACCTATTATCTCCGCTGGGTCGGTAACTCCCAAAACGAATCTTTTCCTTGTTTTGTATTCATAAAAATCTTTCAGTACTCTCAAGGTTGTACCTATACAATC
>JARRBB010000010.1 GCA_029981435.1 Thermotogaceae bacterium
TTCAACTCGTTCAGAAGCTTTTCTGATTTCTTTATAACCTTCAACAATTTTCTGACCTCAGCATCCATGAACCGATTTACCCCTTTCCCTTTTGCCTACCATCTTATATTTCTGTACAATGAAAAAAATTCCAGAACTTTACGTGGTATAATGAGTAAAATTTTTATTCAGGAAGGTGAAAAAATGTTTCCGAAATTGAAGATAGATGATCTGGAAGTTGAACTGGCGATTGTTCAGGGAGGTATGGGTGTCGGTATATCCTTGTCTGGACTTGCCTCAGCTGTTGCGAATGAAGGTGGAATTGGTGTCATTTCAGCAGCCGGTATAGGTATGTTGGAGCCAGATTACCAGAAAAATTTAAAAGCTGCAAATCAAAGGGCTCTTATAAAAGAAATTAGAAGAGCACGTGAGAAAACAGATGGAGTTATAGGCGTCAACGTTCTCATGGCTCTTTCGGATGCGGATGAACTTATAGAAACTTCTATAAACGAAGGTGTGGATGTTTTGTTTCTCGGAGCTGGGTTGCCATTAAAAAACTACAAGAAAAAGAAATCGAAAACGAAAATAATCCCAATAGTATCCTCCGCAAAGGGTGCAAAAACTCTCTTCAATTACTGGGCTAAGAATTACAACGATGTACCTGATGGAATCGTCGTTGAGGGGCCACTGGCTGGTGGTCATCTTGGTTATAGAAAAAACCAACTTGATGATCAAAAATTCTCCCTCGAAAGAATATTACCCGAAATTTCCATGGTAATAGAACAATTCAGAGAAAAATTCAGAAAAGATATTCCAATAATAGCGGCTGGTGGAATTTACACCGGCGAAGATATAAGAAAATACATTGAAATCGGCGCACAAGGTGTGCAAATGGCTACTCGATTTGTTGCAACATACGAATGTGATGCTTCACAGGAATTCAAAAACGCATATCTGAAATGTAAAAAAGATGATATAGTGATAATAGACAGCCCCGTCGGTCTCCCTGGAAGGGCCATTAAAAACGAATTTTTAGATGAGGTCTCTCTTGGTAACAAAAAGCCGTTCAAATGCCTTTGGAAATGTCTACGAACATGTGATTTTAAAAGTGCTCCATATTGTATTGCCCTTGCCTTGACGAATGCAAAAAAGGGATTTTTGAATGATGGTTTTGCATTCGCTGGAGCGAATGCTTACAAAGTAGACAGAATAATTTCAGTCAAAGAATTGATCAATACTTTGAAAAAGGAGTATCAGCTTTCGATCGAACTGACCAGTTAATCTGAAAGATAAATGACAACTTTATCGATATCTTCGATTCTGGTTCCTGGAGCAGGTTCTTGCTTCACAACTCTGCCATTACCCTTTATTTCTATCTTCGATTCATCGATTTTTAAAAGTTTCAGGGCGTCCAGAACATCTCTGAGGGTCAAACCTGTGAAATCCGGCAGCTTCCATTTATAGATTTCAAAACTTTTGTTTTCGACTTTCGGAGGTGATATTATTGCTTCGGCAATATTTTTAAAAACAGGTGCTGCAACTTCACCGCCATAATATCTTTCGAGTCCTGGTTCATCTATTATCACCAACATGGTGTATTTCGGATTTTCATATGGAAAAAAACCTATGAACGATGAATAATACTTTTCTTTGGAGTAAACACCATTCACCGCTTTTTGAGCCGTTCCCGTCTTACCAGCTATCTTAACTTTATCAGAATTGGCAAGCTTTCCTGTTCCTCGTTCCACCACTGCCCGCATTAGTTCTCTGACAAACTTTGCTGTTTCAGATGAAATAACGCGCTTTTTTTCTGTTTTTTTCCCCTTTATAAACGTTGGTCTGACCAGGATGCCATCGTTTACAATTGTATTCACCGCCTGAATCATTTGCAGTGGTGTAACACCTATACCCTGACCTATCGAAATTTCTGCAAAATCTATCCTTGACCACTTCGAAGGTTCTCTCAAAAGCCCGGGAATTTCTCCATAGTACTCTATTCCCGTTTTATCACCAAAACCAAATTCCTTAAGAAGTTTGTGATAACCAATGTTGCCGATAACCTCAGAAATCCTCTGAGCTATTTTCACCGTGGCAACATTACACGAATTCGAAAAAGCTGTTTTCAAATCCTGAAGCCCATGTTTCTCTATATCGGTTATAACAACGCTGACATCCTCTACCGGTTTTATTTTTCCATCACATTCAAATTCATCATCTTCAAATGCAAGTTTTTGCTGTATTGCAATTGAATACACGACAGGTTTCATAAGAGAACCTGGTTCGAAATATCCCATTATCGACTTGTTCCAGTCATAAGTGGTGTAAAGACCTCTTATCTCTCCAGTTTCAGTATCCATAACTATACAGATTCCACCCTTTGCCTTCTCTCTCTTGACTGCTTCATCGATTTTCTGCTTTATCAATTTCTGTATATTCAAATCCAGACTTAAATAAAGCTCATCGCCGTTTCTCGGGTCTTTTTTCTTTATAATTTTTCCATAGGTTCTGTAAGGTCCACGACGATCGTATTCAATGTAACCATTTTCTCTTGGCTTTAAAATATTATCCATGTATTTTTCAACACCAGAAACAGCACTTCCGTCCTCAAGAACTTTTCCAACTATCTGACCAACCAGCTCACTAACTGGATAAACTCTTCTATATCTTTTATTCACCGATATTTCTCTGAAATCATCTGGAAGACTGTTTACAAAATCTTCAGTCACTCCGTAGGCAAGTCTTATGAATTTTTCACCGGAGTCGATGAGTTTTCTGAGATTCTCGTACTCTATATTGAAATAATTTGCGATGTTTTTAAGTCTTTTTTCAAAATCTACATCACTTGAAAGTTCTTTTAGAAAATCCACATCGAGATAAAGATCATAAACAGGTTCACTTGAAGCCAAAATATTTCCGTTTCTATCGTAGATGTTACCTCTTTTAGGATAAATCAGAACTCTACCAACAGAAATGCTCCCCTCAAATTCAGGGTTGGAAATCAGAATTATCACACGTAGTCCGAATACAATGAATATGAAAGTGAAGATGAAGTAAAGAAACCTGGAACGAGCTCTTATTTCTTTAAACCTGGTTTCATTTTGCATTTGTACTCATTATCTTGTATATTTTCCCGTTTTCTCGAATTTCTCTAACATCTGGGAATGAAGCCTCAATAGTTTTAATTTTATCTCTTATCTCGTTTATTTTTGCCGACATTCTGGATATTGATATATCGTACTGGGTTATCTCGTTTTTGAGATTACTTGCTTTAATGCCAAGAACTGTTGGAAAGAACAATGCAGCAAATATAGCAGTACCGATCAAAGTTATCTGCAAATAAAAAACAAAGACATCTACCCGTGTCTTCAGTAATTCTTTAGTTTGTGTTATAACTTTTCCGAGGGCCTTCAAATTTGAACCATTATCAACAACTCTAACCTGCTTAGCTGTAGCCAAAACCAAAGCCTCCTTTTATTTATTCTTTCTCAGCTGCTCTTAATTTTGCACTCCTCGCCCTCGGATTCTCAAATATTTCCTCTTCATTAGGATATAACGGCTTTTTTGTTAAAATCTTTAGTCCCTTCCCTTCATTTTCTTTGAAAAATCTCTTCACTATACGATCTTCAAGAGAGTGAAAGGTTATAACTACAATTCTACCACCTTGATTTAAAAAATCCAAAGATTTCAACAAAGCTTTTTGCAACTCCTGAAGTTCTCTGTTAACCTCTATCCTTATAGCCATAAAAGTACGTGTTGCAAAATGGATTCGCGAATTTTTGTACTTCCTCGGATAAACTTTCGATATAACCTCTACCAATTCCTTTGTCGTTTTTATCGGTCTATTTTTAATTATACTATTTGCAATACGTTTTGCAAAAGGTTCTTCACCATATTCCCTTAAAATCCTCTCTAAATCTTTTTTTGAATAACGATTAACTACATACTCAGCTGTAAGTTCTCCATTTCTATCCATTCTCATATCAAGTGGTGCATCGAACCTGAAGCTGAAACCTCTATCCGGCCTATCAAGATGATAAGATGATATTCCAAGATCGAACAAAAAACCATCAACCTTTTCAATTTTCAGTTCTCTTAAAATCTCATTCAAATCTGAAAACCGTCGATTAACGGCTATGAAATTCGGATAATCTTTCAATCTTTCACGTGCAACTTCGATTATTTCAGGATCGGCATCTATTCCGATAACAGTGCATTTACCTTTGCAAGCCTTTAATATTTCAAAAGAATGGCCACCTTCTCCAAGGGTACAGTCAACAAAAATTTTACCCGGCTGAATATTCAAAAATTCTAATACTTTATCAACCATTATACTTTTATGGTATATTTTCAATGTATCATCTCCAAAAATTAATGTGGGGAGGTTTGAGCATGAAAAAGTCAAAAGTTTTCATGATAATTTTGGTGTTATTAATTCTATCATCTATTCAGGTTTTAGCCAACCTTGAAGAATTAAACACCAAAATCGAAAAACTCGAGAAACAGATAAGTCTTGCTCTGATTTTGAAGAAAGTGGATTTATCTGAGGATGACGCAGCGTATCTTTTCACTGTTTCTATCAACAGTATCAGAAAAATCGAAAATTTGAAGAATGAAGAAATCTTGGTTCTCGAAAATATCAAGAAAGAGCTTTACAATGACAACTTCAGTGAAATAGAGAGACTGAGCAAAGAATTTTACACAATTGAATTGAAGATACTCGAAGAACAAATGAAATTGCTTAAAGAATTTGAAGCCATTGTAGATAAAGAAAAAACAGAAAAGCTGAAGAAATTTCTTGAAGAAAAGAATCTGGATAGATATTTAAAAGAGATACCATTCGAAAGTATAGTTGAAAACTTCAAAAAACTCCTTGAACTTATACCAGAAGATTTGAAGGAAAAAACTGCAAAAGTAATCGAAAGTGTTGAAAAACTTCATGATTCAATCAAGGCACATATTCTCTTTAGCTTGATAACTGACGAAGATTTCATAGAAGCGTTGAAAATCGTTGGAAAAGTGAATCTGGAAAGTAATGCAACTGAGTAAACAAAAACTTTACGTATTTTCCAATGAACCGTGATATAATTTTTCAGGTCAATCCAAATGAAACATAGTAAAGATTAAGGAGCGTGGAAACACAAATGAGAGAATGGATGAAAAAGTGGAGTAACGCAATAGTATGGACAATAGCCATATTCTTTATTTTAGGAATAGTCTGGTGGTCAGTCGCTGCCTACATAGGTTCAAGACGCACAACTACAACCACAAATACAGTTAACACACCTTCTGCCGAAGATGCTGCAGTTGTTTTAACAAAAGATGGGACTCCGATGAGTCATGAATACTGGATTATGCCCGATGAGCTTGAAAGCAGGACAAGAAGTTTTGTAAGTACTTATCAACAGCTTGGATATTCCTACGATGATGTTTTTGACGAACCTCTTTTAAGATTGTCGAGCGCCAGAGACCTTGTGAATGGGAAAGTTGTGGATTATTATGCAGCTAAAAACAACATATCTCCAACGAAAGAGCAAATTAATAAAGAACTGGAAAACATCGTTTCACAGTACACAAAAGATCCAAACACTGAGAATTTGATAAAACAAACTTACGGAAGTGTGGATAGATTCAAAGAACTTTTGAAACCAACAGTTGAAACGAATCTAATTCGCCAGATGGTGCAGGATGAAGTCGCCACAGTCACACAGGCAGATTTAGAGAAGTACTTTAATGAGAACAAAGATAATCTTAAAGAAACTTACGAGCAAGTCAAAGCAAAACACATACTTGTCGAAACAGAAGAACAAGCAAAAGAAATACTCAAAAAAATAAAAAGTGGTGAATTGACTTTTGAAGATGCTGCAAAAGAGTATTCCATCGATACAAGCAACAAAGATCAAGGTGGAGATCTGGGATGGGTGGCTCGGAACAGCCTGGTAAAGGAATTCGCAGATGCAGCATTCTCAGCTACTCCAAACGTCATTACCGGACCTGTTGAAACACCTTATGGCTGGCATTTGATAAAAGTGGAGGATAAAAAACTTATAAACTCCCTTGATGATTTGCTGACATCGACTTCAACAGCTGAACAAATTAAATCAACGATTTCAAATGATAAATTCAGAAAATGGCTTGAAGATTTTAAAAATCAGGAGAACATATCCTACAAATTACAGGATCCATCTTTAGAACTTTACGAAGAATATTATAATCTGATCACAAGTGCAACCGACACTTCTTCTCTGAATTTTGAACCGTTCATAGTTAAACTTGAAGATATTCTTTACACAGGAGATTCAACCAAAATAAATCCCGAAGACAAGGATCCGACTCTAATATCTCTCTACGTTACAGTACTTGAAAAAGAAAGAAGTAAAATTTCAGAAAAAGCTCAAAAATATTCAAGATATCAGACGTTGTCAAAAAGCATAAATCCTGCAATTATGAATCTTTCAGATGAGGAAGTTGAGAAGAAGATAGAAGAAATAGACACCAAATTGGAGAACGCAAGTGGTACAGAATACCAAAAGCTTTTCCAGGAAAAGATGAGTTACAGAGATTTGCAGGATTTCAGAAGAATAAAGAAGGAACTTGAGGATTCCGGCATCGATTTATCGAAAATAGATGAACTTGCGAAGGAATACAAGGCAAAAGAAGATGAAATCACCGAGAAACTCAAAGATGCCCTTTACGCACTTTATGAATTAGCACCGTATTCTCAAAGAACTGTTGAAAAGCTTTACAATTATGATCCAATGAATCCCGAAATCAGACTTGCATATTACAAAAATCATTATCAACAATTGAAGCCTTACGTAACGGATAAAGAAATATTCCAGGCTTATCAATCGCAGTTATTACCAGATATCTACAACACTCTGGCTGCGCTTGAACTCACATCTCTTGATGACAAAATAGCAACCGATTTAAGGATACAGGCGTATGAAACACTCGTTGAAATAGCAGAAGATTTGAATCTGTATGAGGATGAATTGAGATATCTCGAAGGGCTTAAAGAGTTAAAACCAGACTACCAGGGACTTGATGGAATAATACAAGAAGTGAAACAAAAGATTGAGGAAAGTAAGCAAGCAACATCCACAACATCCGAATCAACTTCATCAACTTCTTCTGTTTCCACGGCATCCAGTCAGTGAACTTTAAAATCTGCAGAAGCGGGCTTAATGCCCGCTTTTTATTTTTTACCTTCTAATTTCAGATTGGA
Organism: Thermotogaceae bacterium; assembly: GCA_029981435.1. Taxonomy (GTDB): domain Bacteria; phylum Thermotogota; class Thermotogae; order B21-G9; family HyVt-16; genus HyVt-16. The sequence goes on from JARRBB010000010.1 coordinate 7,205, forward strand.
TATCGCTGCTTCAACTGATATCGAAACATCGGGAGAATTTTTTTCCTCTATTAAATCAGAGACCTTTACGTTCTTTATGGCTGATTCTACGCTGAGTGAATACTTAGTATTTTCAGAAAAATACATTTTCCCACTTGCAACACCCGCTTTTATCTTTATATACACTGGAAAATGAGGGTTTCCTGTATCTATTTCAAGCTTTGTGATACCTGACTCCAACTCAAGTTTCCTAATTGATACTTTTTCCATATCGAGCTCGATATCGGATACAGCACTTTCGATAGTTATTTCGTATTCGTATTTTTCTGGTAATTCGAGCGTTATCTTATTTTTAGGTCCGAAGATCACGTTCTCAGAGGATTGAAATACGAATTCGTTTCCTTTTGAAACGATTTCAAAATATTTTGTTCTGAAAGAATACGAGCCTCTCAGATTATCGGAATTTCCGTCTTTTATTTTCAAACCAAGCAAAGGAGTTTTAAAAACCAATTTGATCGTGGAACCAGCTTGTGCTTCAATAGGAAGGTTTAAATCAGATTTATAGTAATTTGTGACGTCTAAATCAAAAGGATTAGGCCACAAAAGCAAATAAAGCACGAAAATTACCATAAGAAGTGTGTTTACTATTCTCAACCATTTCATTCCTTTTACCTGAGAAAGTATAGCAAGTCCAAAAAATATTAAAATCACCGGCCAGGTCATTGAAAAGTTCTCCAGAATTCTCTCGAACAATCCCCAGCCAGGATTGAAGAACAACACCATTATTCCAACGAGTATTATAAAAATTCCAAACGCTACTTTCATGATCATCTGTTCTCCTTAATGAAATTCATCACCATTATTCCACCAACTATCACTAACAGCACTCCCAGGATTGTTTTAATCGAAAACGCCCATGAAAAAAGTAATGGAAACGCGTTACCAAGAAGAAGCAAAATTCCAATTATTATCAAGACACCTGCGAAAATCAACCTTGGATCTGTTTTTTCTTTTTTTTCATCATCTTTTCTTGGTTCAGTTTCAACATCTATAACTTCTGATTCTTCATTTTCAGAAGGTTCGAGAGGCATTATCAACCAAGCTATTACATATAGTATTAAGCCGGCGCCACTAAGAAATATCGAAGCTACAAAAAGTATACGCAATAGAACTGGATCTATTTCGAGGTATTTACCAAGACCTCCACATACTCCACCAATAACCTTGTCTTTTCTGGATCTGTAAAGTTTTTTAACAGACATTTTTAACCTCCTCCAATCTAAATTATCGTTCTTTCCCTGTACTCACCAAACACTTCTCTTAGTGCGTCAGATATCTCACCAACTGTTGCGTAATTTCTTACAGCATCTATTATTGGGTACATTATATTTTCAGATGTTTTTGCAACTTCCTTCAATCTTTCAATGCTCATCCTCACTTTTTTCTCATCTCTTCTCTTTCTCAAATCTTTCAACCTTCGCTTTTGTTTTTCTTCAAGCTCAGGATCTACTTTTAAAATGTTTTCAGGGATATAGTAATCATCGCTCTCAAATTTATTCACTCCAACAATCACAAGTGAGTTTTCTTCCACCATTTTCTGTTGACTGTACGAGCTTTCAGATATTTCACTCTGGATATAACCACTTTCTATTGCTGATATAGTTCCACCCATAGAGTCTATTTTATCTATGTATTCTTTTGCCTTGTTTTCTATTTCAGCCGTTAATTTTTCGACAAAGTAAGAACCTGCAAGGGGATCGATCGTGTCAGCTACACCTGATTCGTATGCGATTATCTGTTGGGTTCTCAAAGCGATTGTAACGGATTCCTCTGTTGGAAGAGATATAGCTTCATCATAAGAATTTGTATGCAATGACTGAGTCCCACCAAGAACAGCTGCCAGCGCCTGTAATGCTACTCTTACAATGTTGTTCATAGGTTGTTGAGCAGTCAGAGTGGAACCACCTGTTTGAGTGTGAAATCTAAGTTTCAGGGCATTTTCAGTGGATACCTTGAACCTTTCCTTCATTATTTTTGCCCACAGTCTTCTTGCAGCTCTGAACTTTGCTATTTCTTCAAAGAAATTGTTATGAGCGGCAAAAAAGAAAGAAAGTCTTGTACCAAAAACATTGGGATCAAGTCCCGCAGATATAGCTGCTTCAACGTATGCTATAGCATCTGCAAGTGTGAATGCTACTTCCTGAACAGCATTCGCCCCTGCCTCTCTTATGTGATAACCACTGATACTTATGGGATTGAACAACGGCATGTTCTTTGAGCAGTAATCAAAAATATCGGTTATTATTCTCATCGATGGTTTTGGAGGGTAAATATACGTACCTCTTGCTATGTATTCTTTAAGTATGTCGTTCTGAATGGTACCACGAAGTTTATCCGGTGATACACCCTGCTTTTCGGCGACTACCACATACATGGCAAGAATTATCGCAGCTGTTGAATTGATCGTCATTGAAGTGCTCACTTTATCCAAAGGAATATCTTTGAAAAGAACTTCCATATCTTCAATACTGTCTATGGCTACACCTACACGTCCAACTTCACCTTCGGAAAGTGGATGATCAGAGTCGTAACCAATCTGTGTCGGAAGATCGAAAGCAACAGAAAGTCCAGTTTGTCCCTGTGACAAAAGATATCTGTACCTTTCGTTTGATTCTTCAGCTGTACCAAAACCAGCGTATTGTCTCATAGTCCAGAGCCTTCCCCTGTACATCGTCGGCTGAATACCACGGGTGAACGGATAAGAACCTGGAAAACCAAGTTCTTTCAAGTAATCAAATCCTTCCAGATCTTCAGGTGTGTAGAATCTCTTTATTTCTATCCCTGAAAGAGTTTCAAACTTTTCTTTTCTTTCAGGATACTTTTTCAAAACAGGATTCAATTTTTCTGCTTCCCACTTTTTCAATTCTTCAGATATTTTGCCCATTGTATTTCCCCCTATTTTTTATTTTAATCATTATTATTATACCCCTGAAAAAAGAGGGGATGAGCCCCTCTGAGGAAAGGTCAATTTATTATCAGATTTATTAGAAGAGTCTAAAAGGATCCATACCCGATTTTAAAGAAAGCCTTATCGATTCGTTTCTCATTTTTTGAATTGCAGAGTCGATATCTCTGTAGGAAACCAAATTTCTATTATCTTTCTTTTTTTCTATTTTCTCGAGATTGAAAATATTTACAAACACCTTGAGTACTGATTCCATAAACATACAGATTCCCCCTTAAATTATCCTCAAAAAGTTCGCTCCTATGAGACAACTTTTCAACATCTGTTCATCTCGGACTTTTTGGATCTCCTTTTCAATGTTTTTCAAAGATTTGCTGAACTTGATCGAAGAAACCATATCGTATCCCTCCAATTCTTTTTGTAATTTTGAAAAGTTCAACTCAAAAAAATTCAGTTTTAGTTTCAAAATCATCAAAATCACCCCCTAAAATTTTAAATTTTTTCTCCATTCGCTTAATATAATAGAACATTTTATAAAAAATGTCAAGTATCTTATTAAAAAAATCAAATAAATACTGAAAAAACAGAAATTCATGCTAAAAAAATGATAAAATAAAAAATTCGTGGATATTATCCACGAATTTTAAAAGAGTTTCCTCTTCCATTCCATCGTCCGAGAATGGTCCACAGGCGTTAATTCGGACGCTCCCCACCATATTTGTTCTAAAACATAATTTACCATCACTGTCTTGCCAGCTTGGTTTTCTACGAATGTATATCCCCATACGAGGATATTTGGCTTGTTTTTTGAAGAAGTTCTTGAAAGTACACTCTAAATCTTCGAGTGATTTGGGTAAATACGAAATTTGTAAGTTGGAAGCATTTTTTCACTTTCAATGAATATATATGATTTACTTACAGAAGATGGAGTCTTCTTTGCAAAAAATGATAAAAAATCCCGTCCAATCTGGACGGGATTGAAGTTGGTGGAGTCGATGGGATTTGAACCCACGACCTCTACCGTGCGAAGGTAGCGCGCTCCCAACTGCGCTACGACCCCACTGAGCAGGATATATTATACCATTTCTATTTCAACTTTTCCACCTTTTTCTAACGATTTGTAAGCTGCTTCGACAACCTCCGTTGCTCGCAACCCATCTTCTCCACTGGTGAAAGGTGTTCTTTTCTCAATATAAGCATCTATGAAATCTTTCAACATCAATTCATCTCCATCATCACTGACGTAGAAGTTCGATATTCTCTCACTTTCATTACTATAAACAAATCCAGCTGAGTTGAAAACATCAACCTCGAGAACCTCTTTCGTACCAACGATCCTCAAAGTTACATCACCCCATGTCGGAAAAGAAACGGGTCTGTTCCAACTACAATCGAGACTTACAGGAATACCGTCAAGTTCGAGCATCAAAACAGCTGTATCTTCTACTTCTATGTCTTTATGTATCTGATTCGCTCTGAAGGTTGTTACATTTTTAAATTCCTTACCTGTTAACCATCTCAATATATCCACAACGTGCACAACATGATCCATTATCGCACCGCCACCGGAAAGTTCTTTTTCCAGAAACCAGCCGGGAGGCATTTTACCACGATTTGTTGCTGCAATCATGTATATTTCACCCAATTCTCCATTATCGATCTTTCTTTTCAACTCTTTAATCGTTGGAGTGTACCTGACTGGAAAAGCAGTTCCAAGTACTGTTCCTTTTTCTTTACAAATTTCAACCATTTTTTTTGCGTCATCTGCATTCGTTGAAAGAGGTTTTTCACATAAAATTGCTCCTACTTTACCTGCAAGACTTTCAACATCTTTCAAATGATTTCTATTTTCAGACGTTATTACAACAACATCACATTTTTCAATTTCGGAAAACGGAACGAAGTTTATTCCAAGCGCTCTGGCAAAATTTTTTCCTCTCTCTTCGTCGGGGTCGTACAATCCAATAAACTCAACATTTTCGAGTTTCTTCAGTATGTTCGCATAGCTGTATGCGTGAACATGCGCAGCTGATAGCATACCAATCTTAATCATTTCACATCACCCCTCTACGTTGCTTATTGTTTCGCCACTTTTGGCAGATTCAATAGCTTTAAGTGCCAACTTGAGGCTTCTTATCCCGTCTTCTGGTTTGATTGGAACAGGCCTTTCTTCTTCAACAGCGTTCAAAAAATCTTTCATCATCATTTTGTAAGGATTTATAAACGTTGGATGTAATAATTTTATGCCATCCCGATAAGAAACTATGGTATGATTTTTCAAAGAATCAAAAGAGATAGTGTTTTTAGTTCCAACAACCTCGTAAGAATATTTGAAAGGTGCCGCTGTTGGATAAGACCAGCCACCTTCTATATGAGCAACTGCACCGTTTTTGAATTTCATAACTACTATACAGTGATCCGTTTCTATATTCTCACTAAACGAATTGGAAACAGCTCTGATACTATCGACAGGTCCAAGCATCCATGCCCAGAAATCTATATCGTGTATCGCAAGGTCAAGTATCACTCCGCCACTCAAAGAAAATTTTCTGAACCAATCCGCCCATTGAGGTATTGAACCAACCCTTGCGGATCTTATCATGGATATTTCACCGAGAGTTCCCTTCAAATATTCCTCTTTCAATTTAAAAAACTCCGGGAAATATCTCACAACATGTCCTACCATGAACGGAACAGTTTTTTTTGAAAGTTTTTCTTCAAGCCAGATAGCATCTTCCAGATTTCTAAAAACAGGCTTTTCTGCAAATATTGCTTTTTCAAGTTCGATGAGTCTTTCGTAATATTCTTTTCTTTCTGTCGGTGGAATTGCCAAAACAACCACATCACTTTCTTTGAATAATTCATCAGCTGTTTTAAAAACTTTCCCACCAAATCTTTTGGAAAGCTTCTCTGATTTTTCAGTTATCAAATCGTAAAAGCCAACAAGTTTGGCATTATCAAGCTCAACTATCGAGGCGGCATGAGTGGTTCCCATGAAACCAGCTCCAACTATTCCAACCCTTAACACTTTTTTACCCCCTTTTCGTTTGAGATTTTACAAACTGGAGATATTTTATTAACTGATCATAATGGCATTTTTCAATAACTGAACACTTGCAAGTATTCCTTCATCATAAGGTGCTTTGCCTTCAAATTCTATGGAAAGATATCCTTTGAATCCGTGTTCTTTCAGTGATCTTATTATTCTGACATAGTCAGGATTCAGTCCATAGTCGTAGAATATACCTCCACCAAAATACGTTTTCGCATGCACCATAACTGTGTATGGCATTAACGCTTCTAACTGCTCATAAGTGTTCTCCCTGAAGTTCCCACAGTCAAGTATAACTCTGAACCACTCATCGTTGACTCCATTCAGTATTTGCAACACTCCTTGTGCTGAATACGTCAATCCCCAGTGGTTTTCTATCGCAAGTATTATTCCATGTTTTTTTGCTTCCTTTAAACATTCCTTGAATGCCTGTACGTTCCATTCTATACCCTGCTCGTAACTGTAACCTTCAAGTGGAGGTTCTTTTCCTTCTAAAGCCATGAGTTCTTTGAAATCGGTTATCGTACCCCAACGCCCTCCAAATACTCTAACTATTGAAGCACCAAGCTTACTCGCTATCTTTATCCAACTTTTCACCTTTTCTATTTCTTCCTTTCTCTTATTCTCATCAGGTGTTACGAAGTTGTTGTGTACTGATATTGCATAGATATCGAGAGAATGTTCTATTGCGAGTCTTTTCAGTTTGTAGATGTAATCATCATCTGTTGATTCGAACTGAACTGCAAGCAATTCAAGCCCGTCAAGTCCAAATTGATAGGCGAGTGGGAAAATGTCCACCAGTTTCATCTGACTTTCTGCCGGATTATCAAAATCCAATCTTTTGAAAGAGTATGAAGAACTTCCTATTCTCATTTTTCAATACCCCCTCTTGTTTAATTAATTTGATTAAAGTATTGAAATTTATTGAAAATGTTATTATCCTTAAAGATGCTTCGAATGGTTCCTACGGATATAATATAACATAATATAACATAAATTATCAAGGAAGGAGTGAAAAAATGAAATTTGCTGTTATAAACGGCCCAAATCTTAATATGTTGGGAATCAGAGATAAAAATGTTTATGGTTCTAAAAGCTATTATGATCTTATGAATCTTATAAACAACTGGGCTTCAGAAAAAGGTGTAGAACTTATAACATTTCAGAGTAATCATGAAGGTGAAATAATAGATTTTCTTCAAAGGGAGCATTTCGATGGTTTAGTGATAAATCCCGGCGCATTAACACACTACAGTTATTCTCTGAGAGATGCACTTGAAATTCTTAAAATCCCTAAGGTTGAAGTGCACATATCGAATATTCATAAAAGAGAAGAATTCAGAAGGAAAAGTGTCACAGCAGAAGTTTGTGATGGACAGATTACAGGACTTGGAATAGTAGGATACGTACTTGCACTTGAATATCTTTACCAAAAAGTCCTTGAAAACAATTGATCCTTGAGTTTTTGTGCTCTGATGGTTGCTTCATCGAGTATTTCAAAAAAAGTCTTATTTTGATAGAAATTCCCTTTTAGATTCAGGGGGTCTGGAAAGTTTTTGTCATCGACAACAGGATGAATCATAAATGTGTAATCGAATTTGTTGAAAGTTAACCATTTAACAAGGTACACAATAAACATTTTTAACCTAAGAGGGTCGTGGAAGAACTTTAGAATTCTCATCATGGACCTGTAACTTTTCTCAACTTCTTCTTTGCTTATTTCAATTTCAAAAACATCTCTAAGTGTTTCAACATAAAGTTCACTGACCTGTTCTAAGGTGTCTTTCTCTATCTCAAGATGCTTTACAAAATTATAACCCCAACCTTTCTTTAAAACCTTTTCCAGAAGTATTGTGTCCAGAATAAACTCGAATTTTGTATGTTCAGCCGGAGTGTGTGTACGATAGTTTATATAAGGATGCGCAATATCATCCAAAGTAGTGTGGCACATATACCCAATGGAATAAAGTTTTTGGATCTCAGTTCTCGAATTTTTCACTAAATGTTGTAAAAAAACTTCAGATGACCTTTCATGAAGTATTCTTCCATATTTCGAATATTTATAGAAAAATATGTCCGCACCTTGACATCCTACAAGAAAAGCAGCTGAAGCTTGTGAAAGAGAAAGGTTCAAAACTTTCATTCCATGTATTGAGTGAGTTATAAAATTCGGCATGTCCAAATTTCACTTCCTTAATTTAAGTTAGTTTTCATAGATATGTTTTAAAAAAGTTAAATAGTTGACAAAAAAGTAAAAAAGTGATAAAATAAAAAACAAGGGGTGTTATCACACCCCTTTATGGTGGGCTCAGGTGGACTTGAACCACCGGCCGCCCGGTTATGAGCCGGGAGCTCTACCAACTGAGCTATGAGCCCACAGCATAAAGGATTATATATCAAGATATTATTCTTGTCAAGAATTCTGTTTTGTAAATAGATTTAAAGTATTTGATTAATTTTTGGTATTTGGCAAGGAGTGATTCAGATGAAGGCATCTTCCAATGTTAAAATCCAGGATCCGGTTAGAGTTCTGGTGAGCAGGTATCCTCGGCTAATAATCATAAAAGCGGCCTTTACTCTATTACATCTTGGAAAAGAGCTGAATTATTCGAACATGGAAAGTATGATTGTTACCATAATAAAAAAACAAAGAGGGGCTTGAAGCCCCTCTTTTTAGTTTCTATAGACTATCCTACCTGGCCTTCTGCCTGTGTAATTCCCTCAACGGATACCGCTTCTTCAATTTGTACACCTCTGTAAGATTCAAGACCTGTCCCTGCTGGTATCAGCTGTCCAACAATCACGTTTTCTTTCAAGCCTTGCAACTTATCGACTCTTCCCTCAACAGCGGCTTCTGTAAGAACTTGCGGTGTCTGCTGGAACGAAGCCGCACTTAACCATCCAGAATGTTCAAGTGATGCCTTGGTTATTCTGAGGAGTCTTCTGATATATTTTGCTGGTTCTTTTGCGTTTATCAATAATGTTTTCTTCTGACCATTCTCTGTTAGCACATCGATTTCTTTTATGTTTTTGCTTATGAGCTTTTCGAGAAGCTCTTTAGTTATTTTTTCACCTTCTTTTGCTATTTCTTTTACTTCATCGTTTTCTTCGACAAGTATGTGATGAGCAAGAATTTTACCAAGCGCCTCAGATCTATTAATGTCTATCTTGGAATTATTTTTCATTATCTCTTCATTTATTTTCCTGATTTCGACGAAATTCACGAGGTCGCCAGGCAGAAATTCTGTATCCCCAGGATCCGTTATTTCGACTTTTGCAAACATTTGTCTGATTATTATTTCGATATGTTTGTTGTGTATATCAACACCCTGCTCTGCATAGACACGTTTTATTTCTCTCAACAGATATTCTTCTGCCTTTCTTACTCCAAGAGATGCCATCAGATTTTTCGGCCTTATTGCACCGGTTGTTAATTCCATTCCTTCGACCACTTTCTGGCCTATTTCAACTTTCGGTTTTGTACCACTTGGAACAGTATACTCGTGAATCTTACCTTCGTAATCTTCGATGTATATTTTGCTACCTTTTTCATCACTTCTTATGTCTTTGACGAAACCTCTTACTTCACTGAAAACTCCTGAAGCTTCCTTAAGCTTTTTACGGGCCTCGAACAATTCTTCAGCCCTTGGAAGACCTTGGGTTATATCAGCTGTAGTTGCTATTCCACCTGTATGGAAAGTCCTCATGGTAAGCTGTGTACCGGGTTCTCCAATTGACTGTGCCGCAATTATTCCAACCGCTTCTCCAATTGTTATGATTTTATGATTCGAAAGATCCATTCCATAGCACTTGGCACATACACCATTCTCGGCTTCACAGGTTAAAACTGATCTTATGATTATCGAGGGTCTAACCTCTAAAGTATCTATGAAATTATCTCTGAGCAACTTTGCAGTAAGAGGGTCTATCTTTTCTTCGATTTTCGTTATTTCGAATTTTCCATCTTTGCTTCGCACTTCCTCACATGCAATGGTTCCTACAACTGGATAATAATCGAGTTTCACTGTTTCGACGTTATTTTCTTTCAATTTCTTGAAAATATCCCAGTTAACAACTGTTCCTGATTTGAAAAGAACTTTCCCATCTTCTGAATAAACATCTTCGGCAATTTCTGTATAAATTCTGGGAGGTTGTGTTGCTTCCAAAGGTTTAAAATAATCTTGATAATAAACCTTCACAGATTTTTTATAATTTGCAAGAAATTTGGCATCGTCATCGTTTAGTAACGTGTCTTTGGTGTATGTCCTCTGGCTGATCGAGTTCGTTAAAACCTCTTTTGTTTCAGGATCCAAAACATCTTCCGCAAGAACTCTACCAAATATATTTTTCTCGAGTGATTCAATTACTATTCCCTTGTCTCTTAACGCTGTAGCTTCTATTCCACTGTGAGTACCACAATCGGTCGTGACTATAGTAACTGACTGAGCAACATCAACCAATCTTCTTGTAAGATAACCAGCATTCGAAGTCCTGAGTGCTGTATCTGCTGAGCCCTTCCTGGCTCCGTGAGTTGATATAAAGAATTCAATGACACTCAATCCTTCACGGAAGTTAGAAATTATAGGAATTTCTATTGTTCTTCCAGAAGGATCTGCCATTAAACCTCTCATTCCAGCCAATTGCTTCACCTGGTCGATGTTTCCTCTTGCACCAGAATTGACCATCATGTAGACGGGATTGAATGGATCTTTGGCGAGTTCTTCTGAAGTTACATCCTGTATTTTTTTCGTCGCCTCTTCCCAAACTTTTATCACTTGTCTGTATCTTTCATCAGGTGACAGAAAACCTTTTTCAAATAGTTCTTCTATTTTTCTAACTTTTTCACGCGCCTGCTGAATTATTTCGTACTTTTTGGGAGAAATCTTAACATCTTTCACCGATATCGTCAGTCCTGAAATTGTTGAGTAATGAAAGCCGAGATCTTTTAAGTCATCTAATAAATCGGCTGTTCTGTCTATCCCGTATTTTTTGAAAACATTGAAAACAAGTTCCTTTATTTGTTTTTTACCAAAAGTTTTAGAATAATCTCTCATATCTTCAGGAATTATTTCGTTGAATATCAACCTACCAAAGGTGGTTTTTACAATCTGATCATTTATTTTGACTCTGATTGGCGTATGCAAACCGATGTAACCGAACTCTTTGGCCAGTAGTGCTTCCTCTGGTGATGAGAAAGTTATTTTACATTCAGGTAATTTTGGATTTTCTGCAGTTAAATAATATGCTCCGACTATTATATCTTTCCCTGGCATTGATATTGGTTCACCATGAGCAGGTGATATTATGTTGTATCTTGAGAACATCAGAAATCTTGCCTCTGCTTGACTTGCAGCTGAAAGTGGTACATGAACAGCCATCTGGTCACCGTCAAAGTCCGCATTGAAAGGAGGACAGACAAGTGGATGTAATTTTATAGCGTTTCCTTCAACGAGTTTAGGTATGAATGCCTGAATACTTATCCTGTGAAGTGTCGGCGCCCTGTTCAAAAGAACCGGATGGTCTTTTATAACTTCTTCGAGTATTTCCCAGGCCTGTGGCATTTCTTTTTCAATTATGGTACGTTTCAATTTTCTGGCAGATTTACTTGTATCATCCTTTATCAATTTAGCCAGAACAAATGGCTTGAACAGTTCCATAGCCATCTTTTTCGGTATACCGCACTCATGGATCTTCAATTCAGGTCCGACAACTATAACAGCCCTTCCTGAGTAGTCAACTCTCTTACCAAGAAGGTTTCTCCTGAACCTTCCTTTCTTACCTTTAACCATGTCTGTAAGAGATTTTAAAGGTCTGCCACCTCTATCTGTAACAGGTTTTGACATTCTTCCGTTGTAAATCAATGAATCAACTGATTCTTGAAGCATTCTCTTTTCGTTTCTTAATATTATATCTGGAACTCCAAGAGACATAAGTTTTTTAAGCCTGTTGTTCCTGTTTATAACTCTTCTATAAAGATCATTTAAATCCGTTGTAGCAAATCTTCCACCCTCTATCTGTATCATAGGTCTCAAATCTGGTGGAAGAACCGGTAAAATATCCAAAACCATCCATTCAGGCTTGTTACCAGTTTTTATGAAATCTTTTACCACCTTGAGTCTTTTCAACAATTTGAGAGCTTTTGTGCTCGATTTTGGAAGATCCTGCAATTCGGCTTCTAACTCTGTTTTCAACTTTTCAAGATCAATTTTCTGAAGTAATTTCTTGATAGCCGCTGCTCCACTTTCAGCCTCTATTTTACCTGGATAGATAGTTTTATATGCTTCGTATTCATTGTCAACGATTATGTCACCAACGTTTTTACCTATTTCCTTGGATATCTCCGGATCTATTTCGGTTATCATGACTATTGGCCTGTCATTCTCTACATCTGTTTCCACATCAAATTCACCAGAATAATGTGCATCAAATATTTTGTATTCAGTCGTTGAAAGTATTTCATCATCGTATAGAAATCTGTCGGCTATTATATCGCCTTTTTTGATTTGATCGCCGTCTTTTACATAAATTATGGAACCTTCCATTATTGGATATTCTTTTTCTTGTATAACTCTCTCTATATAAATTTTCGAAGTATTCCTAACCTCGTATTTTCCATCTTCTCTACCTTGTAATGAAAGATTTTTATCGAACACAAGCTTACCGGAGATAGTTGAAACAACAGCGGGAAGATAGCCTTCAGTCGTTATCTGATCTCCTTTCTTTATCTTCTGGCCATCTTTCACGAGGACTCTACTATTGTGAGGTATAACATACACTATTGGCTGATCTTTACTTGTAACAAGTGGTTCCAGTCTTATGGTATTTGCCAATTCATCTATTCTGACAGTTCCATCAAAAGGCGAATATATCGGTGGAACCTGATGTTCTTTAACTATTTCAACACCTTTATCAACTTTATCGCCATCTTTGAACTCGAGTACCATTCCAGGATAAACAGGATATTCTTCACTTACGGTCTCACGCACAATCACCCAGTTGATATACCTTCCAGTATTTGTCTCTTCTTCTCTCAGAGTTACAATTCCATCTAAATCGCTTCTCACTGGTCCACGAGGATTTCTAACTTTCACTGCAATTTCTGCATCAAAATTCCATTTGGATTTGTAAATGTTGTACTCCGTTTCATAAAGCATATCGCCTTTTTCAAAAAGTGTTGATTTAGGATCGGTTATAAGATAAGTTTTCTCGATGATTCTGTGTGATCCAAAATAAATAACTTTTTCCAAATCCTTAGAAGTCATGTTCAAAAGCGTTGACAAAACACTTGGAGTCGATTTCAAGTACCAAACATGTACAATCGGTGATGCAAGCTCTATATGTCCCATTCTTCTTCTTCGAGCTTCTTTTGATTCAACTCTGACACCGCATCTTTCACAGACGGTACCTTCGTATTTTTTGCCATTGTATTTACCACAACTGCATTCGTAGTCCTTGGTCGTTCCAAATATTCTTTCGCAAAATAATCCATCCCTTTCAGGTTTGAAAGTTCTGTAATTTATGGTTTCTGGTTTCTTAACTTCACCACTCGAAAGAGAACGCAAATACTCAGGTGAAGCTATGGAAATTTTTATCGCACCTATTTTTTTGGTAGTACTCGTTGCCATCATATCCCTCCTCGAAGGGATTCATCATAATGAATCCAGATTTAACTCATTACCATCTTCATCATAAACTCTTACGTCAAGAGCAAGGGCTTGAAGCTCCTTAATCAAAACTTTGAAACTTTCCGGAATCCCAGGTTCTGGAATATTCCTATCTTTTAATATTGCTTTGTAAACTTCATTTCTACCCTTAACATCATCTGACTTTACATTCAACATTTCGCTCAAAGTGTGAGCAGCACCGTAAGCCTCAAGAGCCCAGACTTCCATTTCACCAAATCTTTGACCACCGAATTGTGCCTTACCTCCAAGAGGTTGCTGGTGTATCAGAGAATAAGGTCCTGTACTTCTTGCATGTATTTTATCCTGTGCAATGTGAATCAGCTTCATCATGTACATGTATCCGACCACAACCGGTTGTTCAAAAGGAAGCCCTGTTCTTCCGTCTCGCAATATCACTTTACCCGTTTTTTCCTCCTCAGAATCACCTTCATCAAGTTTGAACTGTTTTCTGAGTCTGTACAGTTCTTCCATTATCTCGTCTTCCTTCGCACCTTCGAAAACCGGAGTGGCGACATACGTATTAGTTAGCTTTGCAAGCCAGCCAAGATGTGTTTCAAGTATTTGTCCAATATTCATTCTTGATGGAACTCCAAGAGGGCTCAGTACCATGTCTACAGGTGTTCCATCTGGTAAGAAAGGCATGTCTTCTTTAGCGAGAATCTTAGAGACAACACCTTTATTACCGTGTCTTCCTGCCAGTTTGTCGCCAACATCAAGAGGTTTCCTGCTTGCCACATAAACTTTTATGAGTTTGTTAACACCGGCGCCAAGTTCTGAAACTTCTTCACGGTCGAAAATTTTAACATCTATCACTCTACCCTGAACACCATGTGGTAGTCTTAAAGAGGTATCTTGAACATCTCTTCCTTTTTCTCCGAAAACTGATCTAATTATTTTTTCCTCAGGCGTTATATCCTCTTCACCTTTTGGAGTAACTTTACCCACAAGAACATCCTTTGAACTGACAAAAGCGCCAATCCTTACTATACCGTTTTCATCGAGATTTCTCAACAGCTCTTTATTAACATTTGGAATTTCAGCTGTAACTTCTTCTGGACCAAGTCTTGTTTCTCTAACATGTGTCTCATAAACTTCTATATGTATAGATGTAAAAGTATCCTCTTCCAACAATTTTTCACTAATAAGGATCGCATCTTCAAAATTGTAACCTTCCCAGGGCATGAAAGCGACGAGAACATTTTTACCAAGCGCAAGTTCACCCATATCGGTCGCGGGACCATCAGCTATTGGTTCACCCTTTCTAACGAAATCACCTGCTTCTACTATTGGTCTCTGATTTATGCACGTATCCTGATTCGATCTTAAAAACTTCAAAAGTCTGTATTCATCAATTATTGGTTTTCCCTTTTCATCTTTTAAAGGATTCTGTTTCTCATCCGTTCTTTGGATCACAATCTTTCGACTATCAACCTTTTTCACTATTCCGTCGTGTTTAGCGAGTATAACATATCCTGAATCTCTCGCTGCTATTGCTTCCATTCCCGTGCCAACCAGAGGTGCATCTGGCTTCACAAGTGGAACAGCTTGCCTTTGCATGTTAGAACCCATCAATGCCCTGTTAGCATCATCATGTTCAAGAAATGGAATCAAAGAAGTTGAAACACTCACTATCTGTTTTGGGGATACATCCATGAAATCTACTTCTTCTCTTGGAACGTATTTTATTGTTTCCATGTATCTGACAGGTATCATATCTTCAACAAGATAACCTTCTTCATCAACCTTAGTACTTGCCTGAGTAATGTTGTACTTTTCTTCCTCATCTGCTGTCAGGTAAACTATTTCATTGGTAACCTTTCCATTCACGACTTTTCTGTAAGGGGTCATCAAAAATCCGTATTTATCTATAGTAGTGTAAGTAGCCATTGAAGTTATCAACCCAATGTTAGCTCCTTCTGGAGTTTCGATTGGACACATTCTTCCATAATGTGAATGATGAACATCTCTGACTTCGAATCTCGCATGTTCTTTTTTCAGACCACCAGGACCTATGGCTGACAGTCTTCTCTTATGTGTGAGTTCAGCGAGAGGGTTTATCTGATCCATAAATTGCGAAAGCTGACTGCCTGCAAAGAATTGATTCATAATGGCTATCATTGGTCTTACATTTATCAAACTCTGAACAGATATCTTGTCCAGTGATGAATAGAGAGTGAGTTTCTCCTGAATTATCTTCTGTATTCTTGAAAATGCACGTTCAAACTCGAGTTTTATCAACTCACCGACTGTTCTAACACGTTTGTTGCCAAGATGGTCTTTTGTATCCAGATACTCCGGATGTGATTCCAGCTGTAAAACATGTCTGGTTGCAAGGATTATATCCATTGGTGTCAGAACCAATTCATCAACATTGTATTCTTTGATCTCTTCTCCAATTTCTCTCAGATAATTCTCATAAGCTATCTGTAATCTATGATTCAACTTGTGACGGCCTACTTCTGACAAATCGAATTTTTCACTGTTGAAATAAAGTCCCATTAGATAAGTTCTTGCAGCATTTATTCTCGGTATTTCACCCGGCCTTAATTTTCTGAAAAGTTCTATGCATGCCTCATCACTATTATAATTCTGAGCTTCATCACTGAGTGATTCAAACGATTTTTGAATGTAGGGATCAAGTATTTTTATCTTCTTAATATCGGAGTTAATTATATCTTCAAAAACTTTTGAGTTTAATTTTTCACCAGCGCTAACTATAATTCTTCCAGAACCAGTTTTAATATCTTCCACCACAATTGAACCTTCTATCTCCACCAGGTCCTCAATGTCAATTATGTCAACAGTTCTCGGGAAAAATCTGAAAAGTTCCATGTTGTCATCGAATCCAATCGCCTTCAAAAAGAGAACAAGGTTAACTTTCCTTCTTCTATCTATTCTCACATGAACGGATTCTTTGTTGAGATTATGTATTATTTCAAGCCATGCTCCCCTAACCGGCAAAAAGTGTGCTATGTATATTGGCTTCATTGAAAAGCTTGTCCTCGGCTCTTCAACAAAATAAATACCTGGGGATCTGACAAGCTGATTAACCACTACTCTTTCTGCGCCATTTATTATGAAAGTTGCTCTATCGGTCATTTTTGGGACGTGGCCGAGAAAGGCTTCTTCTTCTTTTATTTCACCGGTATTTATATCTGTTATTCTTATTAAAACATACACCGGGACGTTGTAGGTGAGCCCTTTTTCTTTACATTCTTCCTCTGAATCCTTAGGATCACCAATTCTTGTGGATATGAATTCAAGTGAAAAACCCTTCTCGTTTCTGCGCAGATCTGCCTTATGCGGTTGAGAAACTATTGGCGAGAATTTCTTCAAAACTTCCATTATTCCATTTTCAAGGAAGTTTTTGTAAGAATCTATCTGCACACTCAACAGGTTTGGTACTTCCATAACCTCTTCAAGATTTCCGTAAACCACTCTTTCCCTTTTCCCAAACCTCTTTGTTCTCATTTTACCACCTCTTTGATAAATTGAGAAACAACCCACATCAGGTTTTATCTTTTTCACCTGACGTGGGGTATTTTGTTTCTCTTTTTAAATTTTATTTAATTTCTACTTCTGCTCCAGCTTCTTCAAGCTTCTTCTTCAATTCCTCAGCTTCTTCTTTTGTAACTCCAGATTTAATGAGAGCATCTGGAGAACCTGCTTTTTCAACAAGATCCTTGGCTTCTTTCAATCCAAGTCCTGTTATTTCTCTAACTACCTTTATAACCTGAATTTTGTTTGAGCCAAAGCTCTTCAACAGAACATCGAAAGATGTCTTTTCTTCTACTTCTGCAGCTGCACCACCTGCTGCACCACCAGGAACTGCTGCTACTGCTACTGGAGCTGCTGCACTGACTCCAAACTTTTCTTCGAGTTCCTTAACTAATTCCGCTAATTCTGCAACACTCATTTCTTCGATTGCCTTGATTATGTCTTCTTTAGTCATGAATTATTCACCTCCACCTGATTTCTTTTCTTTTATAGCATTTAAAGCATACAGGAATTTTCTTAAAATACCACTTAAGGAGAAAACGAGCCCAGTTATAGGTGCCTGCATACGATTCAGCAAAGTAGCAAGAAGTTCTTCTCTTGATGGGAGTTTGGAGTATTCCACAACCTGTTCCGAGTTTATGAGGTCTCCGTAGAAATATCCACCCTTGAATTTCAAACTTTCATTCGATTTTCCAAATTTCACAAGCACTTTAAGTATATCAACTGGTTCTCCACCAGTCGAATAAACGACGGCTGTTGTACCTGTTAAAAATTGGGAATGTTCGTCTGAAAAACCGGCCTTTTGAAGAGCAAGATTCAAAAGCTTATTTTTTACAACTCTTATTTTCGCACCGGTTTCAGAAAGCATACTCCTTAGTTCATTGAATTGAGCAACGTTTAAACCTTTATAATCTACCATAAGAACAAGGTCATTATCTTTAAAAGCCTCTGTTAAGTTTTCAACTATTACAACCTTTTGCTGCTTAGTGAGCACTCTTTTTTACCTCCCTTCTTTAAAGAAAAAGGACCTCGCAAATTTGAGGTCGTGACCTTACGGCCACACCTCGGTAGGTGGCTTACAGCCTTTAAATTGTTTTGCCTACTGTCTTCGGTGTGCCACAATTGATATTGGATGTTTTCATATATATTCAACAAAGTTATCAGCTAACTTCGAGACTACTTAAATCGAGTTTCAGTCCCGGACCCATAGTAGGTGCAACCGCAATCTTTTCTATGAATTTTCCTTTAACTGCCTGAGGTCTCATAGAATTTATCTGTCTCACAGCTTCTTTTATGTTTTCCTTCAATTTATCTTCTTCAAAAGAAGCTTTACCAACCGGTAAATGGAGATTACCTGTTCTATCGTTTCTGATTTCAACTCTACCTGCTTTGAACTCTTTTACTGCCTTTGCAACATCCTGTGTGACTGTGCCCGATTTAGGTGATGGCATCAATCCTCTTGGTCCAAGGATCTTACCCAATTTACCAACAAATCTCATCATTTCAGGCGTTGCTATTGCAACGTCGAAATCAACAAATCCTTCGTTCTGTATCTTTTCAATCAGTTCTTCTGCACCAACATAGTCAGCACCCGCTTCTTTAGCTTCTTCAGCTTCGTTACCTTTGGCAAAAACCAGAACTCTGACGTCTTTACCAGTACCATGCGGTAGCGAAATTGTTCCACGAATCTGTTCCTCACTCTTTCTTGGATCTATGTTTGTTTTTATTGCAAGTTCAACTGTCTCATCGAATTTGGCCGTTGCCAGCTGTTTGAGTAAACCAACTGCTTCATCAAGAGTGTAAAATCTATTTCTGTCAATAAGTTGTCTTAACTGCAAATACCTTTTAGATCTTTTCGGCATTCTCCACCCCTCCTTAATCCACAACTTCTATTCCCATGCTTCTTGCTGTACCTTCGATTATTTTCATGGCTGCTTCTACGTCGCGGGCGTTGAGGTCTTTCATCTTCAATTCGGCAATTTCCCTTACCTGTTGTCTTGTAACTTTTCCAACCTTTACCCTATTAGGTTCACTGGAACCTTTCTCGATTTTAGCAGCCTGTTTTAACAAGAAAGAAGCGGGTGGAGTTTTGGTAATAAACGTAAAAGATCTGTCTTCATAAATGGTCACAACCACAGGAATTAACATTCCAGCCTTATCAGCTGTTGCAGCGTTGAAACTTTTACAGAACTCCATCAAATTTACACCATGCTGCCCCAAAGCAGGTCCAACAGGTGGAGCTGGTGTTGCTTTACCTGCAGGTAACTGTAACCTAACCTGCGCAACTACTTTCTTAGCCATTTTTAAAACCTCCTTTGTGGTTCATGCGGGTTTTAACCCTCCCACTTTTTTGAGAACTAATCTATTTTCTCAACTTCAGATACGTGAAGTATAACAGGCGTTTCCCTTCCAAATATGCTAACCATTACTTTCAACTCTTGCTTTTCTGGATTGATTTCGCTTATAGTCCCTACAAAATCCTCAAATGGTCCTGTTTTTATCCTTACAACCTCACCAACAGAATAATCAAGTTCGACTTTAACAGCTTTCTTTCCGGCTTTTTCATATTCTTCAAGTCCTGCCTGTCTTAAAAGAACTTTAACCTCATGTCTTTTCAATGGTATCGGTTGGCCACCTGAAGAAACGAAATTTACAACATTTGGAACTTCTTTTACAAACTGCCAGGTATCATCATTCATGTACATTTCTATGAAAACATAACCGGGGAACAGCCTTCTCTTTTTTATTTTTATAACTCCAACTTCTTTTCTCATAGGATATTCAACTACTTCAACCATCCCTGATGAAGGCGCGTAGAATTTCCTACCTTCAGATATCAATTCACCTTGTTTTAAAACTTTACCCTTAAAAATTTTTTCCCTATCAAAAGTCTCATATGGCACGTAATAAACTTCCTGATCATCATCTTCATTTTTGACAACTATCTTCTTCATTCTTTCGTTTATCACTACTTTTCCATCAAGTTCGCATATATATTCCTGATCCTTTGTTAAGGGCATTCCCTGCCTCATTCGTGTTCCAACTTTTATACCAGATTCCAGTCTGTGAGCTTCTGGAATATAATAAGTTTTTGTGTATTTCCTGTCCACAGTTTCTATTACAATTTTTCTTACGTTTCTTATCTCAATAATCCTACCTGCTTTTTTTGCATATATATTCGGTTCTTCGGCGAGGATATCACCTTTTTCTACTTCATCACCGGTACTAACGTGCAAACGGGCATTAGAAGACAGTATGAATCTATCAACAGATTTCCCTGCAGGATCAACGATAGTTTCCTCAGGAACGAGTATCCTGCCTATTAAGTTGGAAAAACCAGAAGACTTTATCTTAGTCTCCAGAGCGTCTTTAACACTATGCTCAAGTCCAGAGTAAGTCTGGATCACATACCACTTTTTTTTCACAAAAAAATCACCCTAACCCTAAAGCCTTGATAAGCCAGCTGGTAACTCTGGAGAAGACAAGATCCAGCAGAGCGAAGTAGACTCCTGTTATCAAAAGAATAACAATTACCGCTGACGATGCAGCTATTAATTGCTTTCTTGTAGGCCAGGTTATAATCTTAATCTCGTTCTTTATCTCCCTGAAGAATCTTTTTAACTTTCCCATCCTTATCACCCTATGTTTTGTCGTTTGTACATAAAATAAAAAATTCTTGGCAGGCCTGGCAGGACTCGAACCTGCAACCCCCGATTTTGGAGACCGGTGCTCTAGCCAATTGAGCTACAGGCCTGCATCAAAAACTATCTTGTTTCCCTATGAACTGTATGCTTTTTGCAGCGGGGACAATACTTACGGAACTCCAACCTATCTTTGGTAGTCTGTTTGTTCTTGGTTGTATGGTATGTTCTCTCGCCGCATTCGGTACATGCTAAAGTAACATATACTCTCACTTTGTCTCACTCCGTTCAAGAAAATATGGTGGTGAGGGGAGGGTTTGAACCTCCGTAGGCATTCTGCCAGCGGATTTACAGTCCGCCCCCTTTGACCACTCGGGCACCTCACCACTGTTTTCTGGAGCCAGCGGAGGGAATCGAACCCCCGACCTGCTGATTACAAGTCAGCCGCTCTCCCGGCTGAGCTACGCTGGCCCAAGGCGCTCTGCCTTTGATATTATAATTTGCTTATAAGAAATTGTCAACCTGTAAAAAAGTATTTTTTGATTAAAGTTTTTTGAACTTTGAATCACTAATGTTCTTTTCTGAAAGCAGTATATCTTTTTGCCAGCGCCTTTTTCTTTCTGATTTTTCGACAAAAACCTTCTCATTCGTGAAAGGATCCAGCCCCGTGTAATACATGGTCGTTGAAATCGTCGATGGAGTAGGTGTAAAAATCTGAACCTGTTGTGGTCTGTATTTCAACTCTGCCTTCACAAAGTTTTTTAGATTCTTCGCCTCTCTTTCTCCACTCCCAGGATGAGCAGCTATCAAATAAACAATTATGTATTGTTTCTTTCGCAACCTTTTATTTATCTTTTGAAATTCACTCTTGAATCTTCTGAACTTGCTTATATCGGGTTTTCTCATTAATTTTAGAACTCTACTATCTGAATGTTCTGGCGCAAGTTTTAATTGACCAGAAATATGGTGTTCAGAAAGTTTGATAAGAAAAAACTCACCGTATTTTTTATCTTCGAGAACCAGATCGTGTCTGATACCTGAGGAAACAAAAACTTTTCTCACCTTAGGTATTTTTCTAAGTTCTTCCAGAAGCTCTATGTATTTCGAATGGTTAACTCTCAAACTTGGACATACTTCTGGAAACAAACAAAGTTTATCTCTACAGGTACCATGTTTTAATTTTTTATCACATTCGTATCCATACATATTTGCTGTAGGACCACCTACATCAGATATGATTCCTTTGAAGTCATCCATCTTCGTTATTTTTTTCGCTTCCTCAATTACGGATTCCTTACTTCTCCATGTGACGATCTTCCCCTGATGAAGGGTTATAGCACAGAAGGCACACCCTCCATAACATCCTCTATGAGACGTTATTGAAAACTTCACAGTTTCTATAGCTTTGACATGGCCTTTTTTGAGACATTCAGGATGAACCTTTCTCGTATAGTTCAAACCATAAATGTGATCAAGTTCTTTTTGAGTTAAAGGATACTGCGGTGGATTTTGAACAACCCATTGAGTTCCATGCAATTGAGTGAGTTTTTCCCCGGTTATAGGATCATTTTCGAGATAAAACTTTTTAAAGGCCTCGGCATATTTTCTCTTATCCAATTTAACTTCTTCGAATGAAGGTAATATCAAAGCATCTTCAGGAATTTTGGAAGTCCAGTAAACAACTCCTCTTAATCCATAACAATCTTGGATACTTCCGCCTTTTCTAAGAATTTCAGCTATTTGAACGATCGTCCTCTCAGCCATACCGTAAACTAAAAGGTCAGCTTTTGAATCGAGTAGGATAGATCTTCTGACAGAATCTGACCACCAATCGTAATGAGCAAATCTTCTTAAACTTGCCTCAATTCCTCCTATTATTACTGGAACATCTTTGAAATATTTCTTTACAAGGTTTGAATAAACTATAGTTGCCCTATCCGGACGTTTACCAGCATATCCACCTGGTGTATAGTCATCAGTTCTTCTCTTTCTCCTCGATGCAGTATAATTTGCAACCATCGAGTCTACATTACCTGCAGTTATACCAAAAAACAATTTCGGCTTACCAAGGCGGGTAATATCATCAGCCGTTCTCCAATCTGGCTGTGAAATAACTCCTACCCTCAAACCTGAATCTTCCAGAACCCTTGCTATTAATGCAACACCAAAGCTTGGATGATCTACGTACGCATCACCTGTTACAAGTATTACATCCAGTTCCTCCCATCCGAGATTATTCATTTCTTTTTTTGTCATCGGCAAAAACATCTTCATTCAACTATTCCCAGCTTGACTACTTCTAAACCCTTACTTTCAAGTATTCTTGCGAATTCGTTCAAACCCACAGAATCGCTGGCAATGTGACCTGCAATTATAAGATTTTTTGGTGCCGATTCTCGTCTTAATTCATAAACATCAGACAAATTCATATGTAAAACCATAACTGTATCCACACCATTTTTCCAATAAGATTTAATAACATTCGCACCACCGTTTGTGCCACCTGCAAAAGCAACACAAAGCTTTCCAACAATATTCCCAGGATTCCCAACAGCAACAAGTGGTTTTGTAACAGCGTTTCCGTATTCCGGCATCTCACAAAGAACATTTATCAATTCTTCTACTTTTAAATCCTCGATTTTAGATATTTTTCCTCTCAAATGTTCTTCAACGAGTTTTTCCATCATAAAGTCACAGGGATAGTGCACATTCATGAAAGGAATGTTAAGTAATTTTGCAAAATCTATGAGGTGTTTCCAGTTTGACATGTGAGCCCTGTAAAGCATCTCTTCCTGCCTTTTTTTGATGGCTATTTTTGCCTCTTCCAGTGGTACACCGTGTTCCATCATTGTTTCAATCTGTCTTTCTATAACCCTATAAAGCTCGACAGTTGCACTCATCCCTGCAGGATGATGTGCTATTACTGCGTCAAACCCCATTTCTTTAGCAGTTTTTAAAATACCTGTATCTGCGTCTATCGTCAGAAGGACCTTTTTTATATTTTCCCCATGAACATATATCTGTGAATCATGAGGAATTTCGGTTAAACCAGCCATTTCAAGGGCAATGTTCATGATCTGTTCTGTTGTCAAAATATCTCCCCCTTATTGTTAGGTGTTTCAACTTTATTTATTCTTCTTCTCTTTTTCACAAAGCGTGCTACCGAATTTATATCTCCTATAAGTTCTGTCATTCTTAAAAAAGCCTCCGCGGTTGCCCAGGCATCATCCAAAGCCCTGTGCCGTCTTCCAATTTGAATATTCAATCTGTCAAGAATCTCGTCAAGACTGTACCTTCTTCCATTTCTCTTACGTCCGAATAGATACTCAGCTATATCCATTGTATCAACATACGGATTAGCTATTGGAGGAAGTTTTGCAAGCCAGAGTTCATGATTCAATATTTTTAAATCGAAACGTGCATTTTGCATAACGAGAACAGCACCTTCGCTAACTTCCAAGAATCTTCGCAAAACACTTTCTGGTCTCGGTTTTCCAAATATCATATCATTCCGTATCCCATGTATTTTGCTTACATTTCTTGGAATTATAACACCTGGATTCACAAGTTCATGGAAAATATCCTTGTCATTGATATATCCATCGGAAATTTTTATAGCAGCTATTTCAATCAATCTGGCTCCCTTTTCGGGAAAAAGACCCGTTGTTTCAGTATCGATGACCAAAAACACCTGACTTTCGTAACCCACATTATTCACCACCAAACAATTGCAAATTTTCAACTTCAGCCTCGATGTGTTCGAGAACTTTTGAAACTTTTTCAACAAAGCTTTCTGAAAAAAATCCGATCTTCTCTGAAAACTTCGGGTAGTCAAGAATGTTCAGAGAAAATATCGTTAAAATTTTATCGCTCACACTCAGCCCTTGGGGTAAATACCCTCCGGTTAGAACGCCATCGCTTTTTTCAGACAGTCTGTCTCTGAAATATCGTGCTATTTCAAAAACAAGGTTATCATTGTATTTTAGAAGAAACTCTGGAAATTTTAGAAATATAAGAACCTGTTTATTGTAAGGTTGAACGAAGAACTTTGTTTTACCATCTTGTGATTCTTTCCAGCAAGCCCAATCTTTCAAGATGGTCTCGATATCTTTTTCATTCGAATTCAAAAACAAAGAAAGATTGTTTTCATTTTCCAGACTTTCTTTCAAGATTTCTTTCCTGAAAAGTTTAAGGTCCCCAAAAACTTCCAGTGCTGCAGAAAACTTAGCCTTTGCAAGAATAGCTCCTTTCATTATCAGATCATCACATCTTTTATTAAAAACATTGAGTAACAATCTGTGGAGACTGTTGAATATTTCATCACTGCTTACAGGCATTATATTTTCACCAAATCTGAATGGCTCTTGAGTACTCAACATCAAAAGACCTTTCGATTCATCATTTAGATAGAAATTTACAAACGGTATTTTCCTTTTTCTGGAACCAATTGAAAACGCCAGAGTGTATCTTCCACCAGACTTCATTTTTTCGGCATGTTCCAGAACGAGTTGTTCATGGAGTTTGGTCGAAATTTCAATTGATTCTCTGTAAGCTTCTTCAAAAAAATTTCTGTGAGTTTTCAATCCAACAAAAACCTCAGTTTCTGACGACCACAGCAGCTCCTGCTCCATATCTTTCCAAAACCTCTTTTCTAAAATCAGGATTATGTTTTTTTGACAGAACGAAAAGAATTCTTCTTCTGGCGTAAGGAAGCTCAACATATCCATCCGTAAATACTATTGTTCCCTCAACCCTGAGTTCCTTTTCTGCATAATCGATACCCGGCTGTAGATCTGTCAATCCTCTCCCAAAAAGTGGGAGGTTTTTCCACATACCAGGTTTGTATTCAAAAATACTCTGAATCGCCTCATCAACTTCTAAAAGCCATATTGAAGAGTTTATCGTTCTGGCTATTTTATCGATTTCACTGAAAAAGTCGTTGAATTCTTCCTGAATAACACTTCCACTCGTATCGACTATCAAAGCTACTTTAGCAAGGTATTCCCTACGCCAACCCGGTTCGTCTTCATACCTTCTGTTAGGTTTTAAAGTTGTCCTGTACCTCTCTCCAAGAATTGAACTTCCCGTGAATCTTCTGATAGCTGTTCTCCAATTTATAGATGTTTGAAGAACAATTTCAGTCACAACATCGAAAATTCTATCAGGTATTTTTCCTTGAGATTTTTTCAAAGCATCTTTGAGTATCTTTCTGGTTAGGTTTTCTAACATTTCAGAAGTCATTCCAAAGTCTCCAAAGTGCATATGTGAATCCAATTCTTCTTTCATTTTTATGAATTCGTCCGACTTTTTCCATCCGTTTTTCTTCACGTAATCTTTTATGTATTCGTAGTAGAATTCCGTGGTTTGATTGTAAAGACCTGTAGGCGGCCCAACAAACCAGAACTCACTGTCTGGGCTTGCAAGTCCAGATAGTATCATCTCAAGCGGTAGAGAGTATCTTTCAAGTTCAGGTATGAATTGATTTATGGCAGCATCCATCGCTAAGTCCCATATAATCTGGTCTTCAGCGTCTTTTGCTTTTATCAAAACATGAAGATTTATTATGTGCATCAACTGATGTAGAACCAGCGCCCTTATTTTTTTGAAATCCATGGTGGGAAGTTTTGACGGATTGAAAAGCAAATCAAAAAAACCTCTTTCCGAAACTCTCAATCCTAAGGTACCTATTTTATAATCAGGCACGGGTGTTACATAAAGTAAGAGGTATGAATAAAAAGGCGATTCTCTCCCAAGACTTATGAAAACCTTTTCCAGTAAATCAAAAGATTCGATCAAGTTTGTTTCAGCCAACCTTCTATCCTCCCTGAAGAAAGATCTATTATTTTCGGATGCATTGCGATATTTTCAAGGATCTCTTCAGCAAACCTTCCTTTGGTGCTATCATCTATCAAAGATCTCAGATTCCGTATTATGGAAAAGAAAATATCCTTTGGTAATATATCAACAAGTTGAACAATTGCACTTGCAAGATTCCCTGGGTCAACCTCTCCGTTTTCAAGATTTTCAATATAATTGTTTAACCTTAAAACAAAGGCATTCAACGATGGTCTATCCAGATTCAAAAGTTTTTGTTTTGTTTCATCTCCCATATTGAAGAGGACTTCTTCAATCGAAGGAATGTTCAAATAGCCCTCAAGTGAATCCATGAAAACTCTCGCCGCTTCAGAACCGACTATCGATGCCGCCAAATAGTAGCCATATTTTTCTATCTCACCTTCTGACATAATTTTCAAAACGTTTGAAAGTTTAAACCAGCTTCTTGGTGAGGGTCTTGGTTCAAACCTTGTTGAAACTCTTTTATCTCTGCTCAAAAACTCCGGAAAACTTTCTATGAAATCAACAACTCTTTTATCAAGAGAGTTTTCAGCTGCCCAATTTATCCATTCAGCGACATTGGGCGTTATTTCAAGATGAAAAAACCTTGAGAGAAAAGCCGGATCCGTTATAAGTTCAGCCTGATCGTATTCATCGTCTGGTGGATTTGCAGAACCAAGTATCCATACCCCGTCGGGAAGTATATGATTGTGTATTCTTCTATCAATTAAAAGTTGCATTATAGCGTTTCTTATAGATTTATGCGCACGGTTAATTTCATCAATGAACAGCAGAGTGTTCCCGTCATCAGGCCACCAATCGGGTTTCAAGAAAACCGTTCTTTTTTGCTCTGTATCTCTTAAAGGCAAACCTATTAAATCGCCGGGCTCCATCTGAGATATCACGAGGATTATCAGTTTTCTACCAGTTTCTTTCGATATCTGTTTTGCTATGTCAGTTTTTCCAACACCAAAATGTCCCCAGAGTAATGGTATTTCACCTGCTTGCATTATCTTCTTACAAAGAAATTTCACATCATTTATCCTCATTAAAATCACCTCTAAAATTTTTTGAAAATTTTTTTGAACCACACGAAAAATTTCACGTCAAATATATTGAATCACGAAAAAGTTAATTATCTTTGAAAAGCAAATATAAGATAGAAAATAGTGAGATTTTAACAAAATGTTTCTATTATGATTAAAATAACTTAACCCCTTTACATAGAATCAAAAATGTGATCAAGGAACCCCCCTATCCCCCTTGATATACATTACCCCCACATTTAAACGGGCCATCCGGCCCGTTTTTTTTATGTTTTATTGACGTTCAGAATGTCCTCGTATTCTTTAGCTACTTCCTCGTCGGGCTTGGTGGTAGGGAACGGTATGATATCCCTTATGGAAGGCGAGTCGGTGAGAAACATCGCAATTCTGTCTATACCTATACCCAGTCCACCGGTCGGTGGCATACCATATTCAAGGGCCCTTACAAAATCCAGATCGAGCATCTGTGCTTCCTCATCACCCATATTTCTTAACTCCTGTTGTTTTAAAAATCTCTGAAGTTGATCAACCGGATCGTTCAACTCGCTGAATGCATTTCCTATCTCTCTTCCAAATATTATCGGTTCAAATCTCTCTGTAACTCTCGGATCTTCTCTATGCCTTTTTGCAAGTGGTGATATTTCAACAGGATAATCCATCAAAAATGTAGGCTGCACTATTTCATCTTCGACAAGGTCCCAGAGTTTTTCAATTAAGTGTCCCCGGTCTTTTATCTCAGGAACACTATCGTACTTCTCAAGAACCTGAATTAATTTTTCTTCGGGATCTTCCAAAATATCAACACCGAGTTTTTCAGCTATGAAATCTCTCATTTTTATTCTTTTCCACGGTCTTGAAAAATCGATCTCAACACCCTGATAAACTATCTTCTCTGTATTTAAAACCTTTTTTACAACATAAGATATCATCTCTTCCGTAAGGTCCATCATATCATTGTAATCAGCATAAGCTTGATATATTTCTATCATCGTGAACTCAGGGTTGTGTTTGTAAGAAATTCCCTCGTTTCTGAAACATTTACCTATCTCAAAAATTTTCTCGAATCCACCAACTATGTATCTCTTCAAATATAATTCGAGAGCTATTCTCAAATACATGTTTATGTCGTAAACATTGAGATGAGTAACAAAAGGTCTTGCTGAAGCTCCGCCAGTTAAATGATGAAGAACCGGTGTTTCTACTTCAACAAAACCTTTCTGCCACAAAAATTCTCTTATGGCCTTTATAATCTCAAACCTGATTTTGAAGTTTTTGATGGAAGCATCGTTTGCTATCATATCAACATAGCGCTGTTTGTAGATTATCTCTTTATCTTTTATTCCATGCCATTTCTCGGGCATAGGTCTGATTGCCTTACTCAATATCTCAATATCCTTTGTAAATACGGTTACTTCTCCTGTTTTGCTTTTGAAAGGAAAACCCTTTACTCCCACAAAATCTCCGATCTTAATGTGTTCCTTGAAAAGCTCGTATCTTTCTTTACCAACAGCATTTTGATTTATATAGATCTGCAATCTATCCTCTGAATCTTTTAAAACAAAGAAAGAAGATTTACCATGGTATCTAATAGTCATAACCCTTCCAGCAACATTCACGTTATCTTCTTCAACTGTCTGGCCATTCTCAAGTTTTGAGTACTTTTCTTTGATTTCTCTGTTAGAATGGGTTTTTTCAAATTTATAGGGATAAGGATTGTATCCTTTTAACCTTAACTCTTCTACTTCCGCTATTTTAATTTTGCGAAGATCGTCCAATTACTCCACCTCCAGATTTCGTATTAAAAACTGATACCAAGTATCTGATATCTCTGGATTCCTTTTGGTGCTTTAACACGCACAACGTCTCCAACTTTCTTTCCTTCAAGAGCACGTGCAAGTGGTGACTCTATACTGATCTTGTTTTCAAATATGTCTGCTTCCTGTGGGTTGACTATTTTAAGTTCCAATTCTTCTTGAGTTTCTAAATCTTTTATTATAACCTTGTTGCCGAGGGTTATAGTATTACTGTTTAACTTGCTTTCATCTATCACTTCCGCTTTTGAAAGTATCTCTTCTATCTCTCTTATTCTGCTACCTATTTTACCCTGTTCGTTTTTTGCTTCATCGTATTCACTGTTTTCAGAAAGATCTCCAAGCTCCCTGGCTTCCTTTATTTTAGGAGCAACTTCATACATAAACCTTTCTCTCAATTCATTCAACTCTTTTTTCAACGCTTCATAACCTTCCCTGGTTAAATATATGACTTCTTTCCTCACTCTTGATTCCCTCCTTCGTGCGGTTCTTTGTTGTCGAATTTCTTCAAACTTTTGAGTTCTTCAAAAAACTCATCGATATCTCTGAAATCTCTGTAAACAGATGCAAATCTTATGTAAGCTACCTTATCCAGATTCTTCAGGTAATTCATAACAAGTTCACCTATATGTTTAGAATCAACTTCAAGTCTTCCTTCCTGTTGTAATTCAAGTTCTATCTTTGAAACAAGTCTTTCGAGAGTTTCAAGAGCTATTGCCCTTTTTTCGCAGGCCTTTAATAAACCGTTCAGTATTTTGTTTCTATCGAACCTCTCTCTTCTGCCATCTTTCTTTATAACCAGTATTGGCATTATTTCAAATCTTTCATAAGTAGTGAATCTGAAACCACACTTGAGACATTCGCGCCTTCTCCTTATTGCGTAACCATCATCCGTGGGTCTGGAATCAAGAACTCTTGTTTCAAACTCTCCACACTTTGGACATCTCATCCTTTCTCACTCTTTTCTATGTTTCTGGCTATCTCGATTATTTTCTTCATTCTATTGTAAACGGTGCTCTTCGGCACTTTTTTTTGAAGCACTTCACCAAGTTCTCTAAGGCTGAGTTCGGAATTTTTTAAACGTGCTATCGCAAGCTCACGCAATTCAGGTTTTAAATAATCGAGTCCAACTGCTTTCTGAATCAACTCAATCGCCTTTATTTGTTCTGAACAACTTTGACCTGTTCTGTTCGCATTGGCACTTATGAAGTTTATCGTTCTGAAAACCTCGGATTTTATCTCCCGCTGTTCAATTATGCTCTGATAATAAGCTGCATTTCTCACCGCACCCATCAAATTCAAGAGCTCAACGATATCGGATGCTCTTTTGATGTAAAGTCTTACTCCTTTATTGTTATCTATAACACGCGACTTTATACCAAATATATTGTAAAGGTAATCTCTTACTTTTCGGAGAGTCTCAGCATTTTCTTTTACAAAAAATTCAAGATGATAAGATCTCTTTGGATCAGTCACTGAACCAGATGCTAGAAACACTCCTCTGCAAAAAGCACCAAATCTTTCAGGGTCATTGAAATTAAGGTTTAACTCCATTAAACTGTCAAGGCTGATACCATGCTTTTCAAGAAAAACCTTTAAATCACCAGGGGAGATCAAAATTTTATACTGTTTTCTACCGAGTATTTTATTATTCGTATAAAGTACCCTTGCCTGTTTTCCCTCAAAGTTGATTATTCTTTTCAATCTTCTCACGACAAAAGGTGAAGATAAAACCACGCTTATGTGATTCCCATTTGATTCTAACACAAGACCACCTTTGGCTTTTAAAAAGCCTGCCATCTCGTATTCTACGTCACCATTTTCTATTTTCAGATTCACAAGTTCATTTTTAACTTCTTCAGAAAAACTGACACCTTTCATCTATTTCACCATCTCAGAAGTCTTTTAACGAGTTTACCGAGCTTTTCACTATCATGCCTTGCCTTTCTCAAACCATCTCTTGGATCGACTTCCATTTTCAGAAGGGGTTCCGCAAAAACTGGAATATCTATCCTTTCCACATCTAATTTTACCTGTTCCGAGCCTTGTGATTTGTACCTTTCTAAATCCTTATCCGGTAATTTTTGAGAATTGGCTATCACATAATCAACCTTACAGCCCATATATTTTGTTATTTCGTTAACATGATCACTCAGAGCATAACCTATAGTTTCTCCTGGCTGTGTCATTATGTTTGCGATGTATATCTTTATCGCTCTATTATTTTCGATTATACTCTCTTTTACCCCTTTTATCAGCAGATTACTTATCAAACTTGTATAAAGACTTCCAGGGCCAATTATTATACCATCTGCCCTTTTTATTGTTTCAATTACTTCCGGCAAGGCTTCTACTTCGTGGGATAATTGAATTTCTTTAATTCGAGATTTGCTTTTGACTATTTCAGTTTCTCCTATAATTTCAGAACCATCTTCCATCTTGGCTACAAGTCTTACCAGTTCGTTCGTTACAGGCAAAACTTCTCCTTTTATTGCCAGAATTTTCGAGCTTTCTTTAACTGCATCACTGAAGTTTCCGAGAATCTTTGTCAGCGCAGCAAGTATTATATTTCCAACGTTGTGTCCCTGAAGAGTACCATCTGTCTGAAATCTGAAATCGAATAGCTTCGATAACAGTGTTTCATCCGTTGCTAAAGCTATCAAGTTATTCCTGACATCACCTGGTGGAGGAATCTTCAATTCCTCTCTTATTTTACCGGAACTCCCACCCTCATCAGTTATGGTAACTATTGCATGTATAGATATATCATCGAAGATTTTCATACCTCTCAAAAGGCTTGAGAGACCAGTTCCACCACCTATAGCTACAACATCGAGTTTTTCAATCATTAAGCTTCCTCCAGATCTCTGTGTTTCACCAAAACTTTGTATCCCATGTCTTTGAAATCTCTGGCCAGTCTATCTGCAAAATACACTGATCTGTGTTTGCCACCGGTACATCCAATTGAGATTGTGAGAAAAGCCTTACCGCTTTGTTGATAGTTGTCGATCACGAATTTTAAGAATTCGAAGGTTCTTCTGTAATATTCATCAACTATTTGGAATTTTTCAAAAAATCTTACTATCCCACGATCAATTCCTGTGAGATTTTTGAGAGAATCTTCGTAATATGGATTTGGCAAGAACCTTGTATCTATAACTATATCAGAGGTCATAGGTATTCCATACTTGAACCCAAAACTCATAAAATTCAGTGTTAATAAGGTTTTCTTGCCTGAGAAAATGAATTTATCAAGAAGCTCCTTGAATTCGTAAATGTTTATTCCAGAAGTGTCAATAACAACATCAGCCCTTTCTTTCAAAATCTGCAGGAATTCTCTTTCCTGTTTTATGGCTTCTTCAAGCGAAAGGCCTTTTGAAAGAAAAGGATGAGGCCTTCTCGTAAAGGCATACCTTTTTATTATGAATTCATCCGAAGAATCAAGGAAAATTAACTTCACATCAAAATTGCTTTCGTAAAGTCTCTTGATTGAATCAATTATATCATCAACTGTACCGCCTGATCTTATATCAACAACGACTGCCAGTTTTCCTTTACCAGTATCAGAAAGTAATTCGGCAAATTGAAACAGCAGATCAGGTGGAACGTTATCTATACAAAAATATCCCAAATCCTCAAAATAATCTATTGCTGTAGTCTTACCAGCGCCTGACATGCCTGTTATTATAACTATTTCGCCTTTCATATTCAAACCACGCTCTCGTTCATCAGCCTATTTGTGCGCCGCCACTTATCCCCCTGTTTATTTCTCCAAGAAGTTTATCATACTTCTGTCTCAGTTCACCCAATTCTTCTTCAACGTCCATGTACTTTGAGAGCGAATTAAGCAGTATAAGCACTATTATTTTTTCAAAACCAAGCTTTTCTTCAAGCAGGGTATACTTGGCATATTCTTCTCTAACATATGAAAGAATCTTCTCAACTTTCTCATCGGGTTCATCAGTTACAAAAGAAAACTGCCTATCACCAAGTATAAGATCTACTTTTCTTTTCACACCCCCACCTTCCTTCAAAAAAATTGATTTTTCTCTTTTTATCTTTTTGGATTATACACTATATCGGGAGTTTGTTCAATTTTTCCAACTCTTTTTGATTTCTTCAAGCAACTTACACGATTCATGAAAATCGAGAAGTATCCCATGATTTCTTTCAAGTCCAAATTTTCTTTGAAAAGGTACTATTATTCTGTTATAGATTTTCTGCGAATACTTCTTTTTCAAATATATCTTCGTTCCTTCCGGTATATCTCCAATGAGAACATCAATATCAAGTATTTTGAAAAGTCCATCGACAAAAGTGAACTACCACACCTTACAGAAGATGTGGCTTCCTGCTTCATCCCATGTTGACTCGTAGACCAGAAGAGTTTTCCTTCCGTTCCACCGTCAGTGCA
>JARRBB010000011.1 GCA_029981435.1 Thermotogaceae bacterium
CATATTCCAAATCCTTGAAATGGATGTGCTTTTTACCAAATTTCTGTAAAAATGTAAAAATAAAACTGAAAATATTTTGTATACCATTACTTTCAAGTTACACTTGAACTTCACTGAATAAATTGGTAGAATATGATGGTAAAAATTGAAGGAAGATTAAAAGGAGGAAGATAAATGCCGAACATCAAATCCGCAGTGAAACGAGTAAAAACGAGTGAAAAAAGGAGAGTACTCAATAAGTTCTATCGTGGAAGATTTAAAAATCTTGTTAAGGCTTTGAATAAAGCTATAGAAGCTAATGAAATTGAAAGAGTTAAAGAACTCTATCCTAAAGCTGTTTCAGCAATTGATAAAGCAGCGAAACATGGAACAATTCATAAAAGGCAGGCAGCAAGAAGAAAATCAAGATTAGCATCAAAAGTTAACAAATTGCTCAGTTCACAGGCTTAATTTCAATCCTCTAAAAGAGGTGAAAAATGAGATTTCTACTTGGTAGCCCTTTGCTGATAGAAGAATTTGGCACCGTAGATGTTTTGATCTACGGTGGTTTTTTGCATACTATTTCAGACACAGCCATTACAATTCGTGGTGATGGCTCTCAGGCAGAGATTTACAAGAGTGGCTCCCTAGTCGCAAGACGAAAAACCAGTAAAGATGTAGAGGTTGAAAAACTATTTTTTGAGCCGATAAAGGGTTTTAAGGTTTTTTTAGGAATAAATGATGATTTACAGGATGCTGACAATTTCAGATTGATATTTTATCTTGGAATACCGTTAACGGTTGTTTTCGCCGACAGAATAGCAATAGAACCTCAGGAAGTTTTTGCGAGATTCTGGCCAGTTGCTCAGGATAATTTTTCTGTTGTTGTTTCGTGTCTGAAAGATGATAAGAACAACTCTTTTTTTTACAGTGTTTTCGCCCCAATAGAACTCACTGGTGATAAAACAGGGGTGATCTGTAATCTGCAACCACATTATTACTTCGAGTTCAACTTTTCAACTTTGAATCAATTGAAACGTAAAGATCCTGTCTATCTTAAAATGAAAGATCCATCTTATCTTTCGTTTCTGAAAAAACATTTTAAAGAACAGTAAGGGAGTGTACAACTTGTCTTTCAATTACGAAGACATTGTTCGAAGGTTTAACGAACATATTTTTAAGAAGATTCCGCATTATCTGGAAGATCTTCCTGAAGAATACTTCAAGTCCATTGAATACACTCTAAAAGCAGGCGGAAAGAGGATAAGACCCTTGATAATCTTTTTTTCTGGAAAAATGTTTTCATTAAGCGACGAAATTCTTTTCGATCTGGGCATGCTTTTAGAAATTCTTCACACTGCTTCTTTGATTCACGATGACCTTCCTGCAATAGATAACGACGATTTTAGAAGAGGTGTTCCAACCTGTCATAAGGTTTTTGGTGAAGCCCTCGCAATACTTGCAGGAGATGGGCTGATATTTCTTTCGTTCGAGATTTTAAGTAAGCTCAGCATAGATTTGCAGGCCAAAGAAAGACTGGTTAGAGAATTCTCTGAACTCGGTGGATTGAGAGGCATGGTTAGAGGAGAAGTCAAAGATGTTCTTATGACAGGAAGAAGCTTCTTACTCGAAGAAATTATAAAAATGTACGAAGATAAAACTGGTGCCCTTTTTGGTTTGGCCTTTGAGGCTGCCGCTATATGTTCCAGGGAATACGATAAAGCACAAAAATTAAAACAAATTGGTAAAAATTTTGGGATAGCCTTTCAAATATTCGATGATATAAAAGATATTGTGGGTGATTTTGAAAAAATAGGCAAAACCCCTGGCAAAGATATCAAACAGAATAAGCCGACAATCGTGAAAGTTCTGGGATTGAGTGAAGCGGAAAAATTAGCAAATGATTATTATTCGAAAGCTTTACAGACCTTAAGTGAATTTCACAATTCACATGATTTGGTTGAATTTCTTAATTCCATAAAATCACTCTTGATTGAAAGGTAGAATCATGAAAAAAATTTTGAATTTGATTCTCGAAACTTTCCTCAGTTTTTTTCAAAAAATATGGAAAAGAAGATTGATATTCATAATGTTGGTTTCTGTCATCGCTGTAATTGTTGTAATCCTTAGCTTTACTGTTTTAAATAAAAAAGAGCAGGTGATTGTAAAAGCTTCAGAACAAACACCCGTAAACATAAACAAACTTCAAATCATAGTACCCAACGGTGCCTTTCCATCCAACAAAAAATTCATAATTAAGGAGATTGACAAAAACTCAGAAATTTATACTTATGCAACCAAAAACGAAGACTTTGTAAGTGAAATGTATGAGGTTTCTCCTGAAGATGATAAAGAAGAGCTGGCTCTTTTACCTTTGACTTTACGATACAATGTTCCAAAGCAGTATTACCTCGGTGATAATTTCCATAATCTTTCCCTTGGATACCTGGATAGAGATACAAAGATTGTAAGGAGATTCTACGGAAGTGAGCTGATAAAGGATGGAGAAAACATTTACATAGAAGCGAAAACTTTTCACACTTCCATAATAGGATTGATAGCCAAAAAACCTACCAGTGAATCTTTCGGTCTGAAAAAAGTTGTGGACAAACCAGAAAACTACAAGCCCTACATACTTGTGGTACCAGGTATTGATGAAAATTTCACTGGAGCAATCCCGAACACCTACTCAGACAATGAACCACTTGGAAAAAACTTCTGGGAGATTCTTTTTCCAGATAGAAGTATCTGGTTGTATAGATATCCACTTAAAGATTCAAGACCAAACATATATGTTGAAGCTTCAAGAAGTTTCTTTAGAGAATTTGGTCGAACTGACTACATAGTGTATGAAGCCAAAAGACTTTCAACCGAACTGAAAAGAATTCCGTTCAAATTCGATGTAATAGCTCATGGAATTGGAGGATTGATAGTAAGGTACGCAATTGAGAGTGATCCAACTATCAAGAATGTCCGAAGGGTTGTATTGATATCCACACCAAATTTAGGGACCAACCTTGTAAATCCAGTATATTTGAACGCACTTTACGGTAAAAGTGATAGCGCTCTGGCAGAGATCTATGGTTTGAATACTGATAGTATTTCTTATATAAAAAACATCGTCACCGATTATCTTGAAAAGATAAACGTTTTCTGGGAGTCTCTAAAACCTGGAAGCAAAACACTGGAAGAACTCAATTCTTTTGGAATGAGGAATGATATTGATTACCTTGCTTTATGTGGTACATCGATAAACTTTCCTATAAATATCCAAAATTCAGAATTGGCAAAATTCTATCCCGAATTTCTTGAAGGTACTGGTGATGGAATTGTAACCGTAAGCAGTGCTACTCTCAATGGAAAACTCAAGTCAAAGGTTTTTAACTATTCCTTTCATGAACTTTACCTACAAAAAGATGTTCTGGAAACTATCAGAGAGTATCTTGAGGATATAGATGTACCAGAACCATATACATTTAAAACCGATGATTTCAAAGAGAAATTACAGAGTGAATCCGAAGTAAACAGCGAGTTTTTCAGCACGGAGACAACCACAGAAAACACATTAAAAAAGCCAGATATTCCACCTGAAACTTCTCATTCAACTTTCAAGAGTACCAACACAGCCATCCAAAGCAAAGTAAAAATAGAGGGATTAAAAAATGATCGGAATTTTAGAAGATTTTACCCTGAAACAGTAAATTTGGCAGAAATAACAGAAGAATGCAGAAAAATCGCGGTATTGTCAAATCGGATATTCATTCTGTGTAAGGAAAATCTCTACAGATTGGAAAATAAAGGAAAACTCGTAAAACTATCAGACACAACACCAGATTCGTTTTTCAACGTATGGAAAAATTCGGTATTTCTGTACAGTGATTCAAAGATAAAAATATTTGATAGAGATGGCAATCTGATATCAACTAAGAAACTATCAATAGAAGATAACGATTTGTTGGACGTATTTATGACCTCTTTTAGAATATACACATTACTCAAAGAGGACCATGATATTATCTTCAAAATCTTCGATCATTCAGGTAATTTGATGTCTTCAAAAAAAATCAGAGGAATAAGAGCTCATTTTAAGTATTCAGAGAAATACAATCAGCTATTCATCGTTTCCAACGATGAGATACTTTGTTATGACGTTTCAAATGATCAAGAAATCTTCGTTAAAACTGAAAGTTCTTTTAGAAAATACGCCTCTTTCTCCAGTGAAAGAAGATTAGAATTTGTTGATTTAGAAAGAATAAGTGAATGGTTGATAATACTGACAAAAGAATATGAAATCTTTGCAAACAATCTTCTAAACGGAGAAGTAATAAATCTGGGCTTTGGTGATGTAGGTTCAGAAAAACTCATTTTCGATACGTTAGAAACCATTTACGTTTTAGGAGAAAAAACCATCAATTTTCTGGACTTTAAAGAAAACACAGTAAAAAGAGAGGAAAAATATGTGAAGTTTGATGAAAATGTGATTATAAATAGCACTGTCTTTAATAAAGAACTTTATCTGATATTGTCGGAAGGAACAAAAATGAAGGTGGTCAAATTAAAGTTCGATTAGATCAATGATTCTTTTTTCAACTCTTCGAAGGCTTTTTTAGCTATACCTCCGGCGATATGAAGTGGTTCTTCTTCAGATTCACCATTTATATATTTCAAAGCTTTTTCAGGATCAGAGTTCAAAACATTTCTAACAGTTGTGGTAGCTATGCCAAGCTCTTTTGCAATTTCATCGATAGTTTTATGCTTCAACTCCTTCAAAACCAGTATTAACGCAGCTTCAAGCAAAGAAGCTACCCAGGTTAATCTCTTATAACTCACTATTTTTTTAGGACCTCCAAGAATTTGAATAGATCTCTCAAATATTTTCATACAAAGTTCGTCATCAGATAAAAGGGCATTTTTGTCAGGCTTGATCTCTTTCATATATTTCTCACCTCCTCAACTTAAGTTTGTTACTTCTTCCAGGGGTGGTCCCACTCTAACTACTCCACTATCATTTATTTCCAGCAAATGCGTACGTGGATCATGGCCACAGACTCTACAGCCATCAATCCTTATAGTTCTAATTACATCCCCAATTTTTCTACCATATAGTTGCGCCATTGACTTTGTATTCACAACCATCTTGGATAGAACAATAGTGCAGTCAGTTATATGAGGCACAGCGTAACCACCAGCAGCCTCAGCAGAATTCTCTTCATGACTACTGCGCTTTTGAGAAATGAATATGGCAGTTTGATAATGTTTTTTCATGATTTCATAGAGTTTTCTCACAACACTTCTTGCCGCTACTTCTTTGTTTTCATAAAGCCCGGTTATTGAATCTATAACGGTTGCCGTTATTCTGTTCTCTTCTATAGCCTTTGATATCAAATTGGTAAGATTCAAAACATCTTCACGAATTTCAGAATGACTTGCCGCATCTATTATATAAATGTGTTCCTCAACGTTTTCCCAGGGGATTTTCAAAGCTTTTGAACGCTGTTTCAAACTTTGAATGAGAAACGGAGCAGGAATCTCAACCGTTATGTAAAGCACATTGTAACCCCGTGAAGCCTGATTCAGAGCAAATTGTTCTCCTATAAGTGATTTACCGGTATCGGATATACCAGTTAAGTGAACAACAGTAGCCGAGGGAATACCGTTCAAGGAAACTTTTTTTATTTCATCATTCTCATCAAGCTCAAATGTGTAAAAAAGTTCATCCAGCCCTGGAACACCAGAAGGTATGCCGAACAATTTTGGAACTTTCTCCGATAATTTTGAAGCCTGAACAATCATCTCCTTCAATTCCATCCCTCCTTGAAATATCTTTTCATATATTTAGACTTTGAATCGAGTGCTAACAGTTTAAAAAAGTTGTATCAAAATTGAGGATGCAAAAAAAAAGGAATTTGTGATATTATTAACATGTAGAAAAATCCTTCGAGGAGGTTATGAAATGGCAGAACTGTTAAAATTTTTTGTTAATGACAGAGAATATACGACAGAAGTTGGTAAGACAGTTCTTGAGGCTTTGAGGGATAATGGGTTTTATGTTCCAACTTTGTGTTATCATCCATCATTGAGCGCTGTTGGTGCATGTAGGGTCTGTGTTGTTGAAATTGAAGGCGCAAGAAATCTTTCCACTGCATGTACTACAAAAGTTACGGACGGGATGAAGATTAAAACCAACTCAGAACGTGTGAGAAACGCTGTTAAATTCAACCTCGGATTGTTGCTCTCAAAACATCCGAACGAGTGTATGACCTGTTTCGTCGATGGTAGATGTGAGTTTCAGTCTCTTATAAGCAGATATAATGTAGAAGATATGTTCCCAAAGAGTATTCGCGATTATCCTCTTGATGAATCAAGCCCTTCGTTGTTCAGGGACATGAGCAAGTGTATAAACTGCGGAAGATGTGTGAGAGCCTGTGAAGAATGGCAGGGGCTTTCCATTCTTTCCTTCGTGGAGAGAGGTTTTGAAACCTTACCATTGCCAGCATTTGGATTTCCAATCGCTGCAACGGATTGTATAAACTGCGGTCAGTGTTCAGCTGCATGTCCAACAGGCGCTATTACTGAAAGACAGGACTTTAGAAAAGTTCTCGATGCACTTGAAAAACATGATAAAGTCTTGATCTGTCAAACTGCTCCCGCAGTAAGGGTCGGAATAGCTGAAGAATTTGGAGCAGAACCTGGAACAATTTCCATAGGTCAAATGGTAGCAGCTATAAGAAGACTTGGTTTTGATTATGTTTTCGATACAAATTTTGCAGCAGACC
This sequence comes from Thermotogaceae bacterium, assembly GCA_029981435.1. Taxonomy (GTDB): domain Bacteria; phylum Thermotogota; class Thermotogae; order B21-G9; family HyVt-16; genus HyVt-16. Next base: position 6,756 of record JARRBB010000011.1, read on the forward strand.
TTACCATAATGGAAGAAGGCAGTGAGTTACTTGAAAGAATCAAAACAGGTGGAAAATTCCCAATGTTCACTTCTTGCTGTCCTGGATGGGTGAATTTAATGGAAAAACTTTACCCCGAATACACTGAAAACCTGTCTTCTGCAAAATCTCCACACGAAATGTTAGGTGCACTCGCTAAATCGTATTTTGCTGAAAAGATAGGTAAAAAAGCTGAAGATATAATGGTAGTTTCTATAATGCCCTGTACAGCTAAAAAAGATGAGGTAACGAGAGAACAATTGAGAGCCAATGGAGTTCCAGATGTTGACGCAGTGCTTACAACAAGAGAACTTGCTAAACTGATAAAGATGAACGGCATTCCTTTCTTCTCGCTTCCTGAAGAAGAGTACGACCAGCCACTTGGAATCTCCACAGGTGCAGCTGCATTGTTTGCCGCAACCGGTGGTGTTATGGAAGCGGCTTTGAGAACAGCTTACGAACTCTACACTGGTAAAGAACTTCCAAAATTGGATTTCGATGATGTTAGAGGCTTCAAGGGAATAAAAGAAAGCGAAGTCGATCTGAACGGTAAAAAGATCAAAGTTGCGGTCGCACACGGTGGAGCGAACGTTATAAATTTGATTGAAAAATTGAAAAGCGGAGAAGTTTATTATGATTTCATAGAGATAATGGCATGTCCTGGTGGATGTATCGGTGGCGGCGGTCAGCCAAAATCAAGCAAACCAGATGTTCTTCAGAAGCGTATTCAGGCAGTATACAGAATAGATGCTGAGATAACACCTATAAGAAAGTCTCACGAAAATCCAGCGATAAAGAAAATCTATGAAGAATATCTCGAACATCCATTGAGCCACAAATCTCATCATCTGCTCCATACACACTATACAAACAGGAAAAAGAGGACAGTGGAAAGGCTCAAAGAACTTGTAAAAGATGCTTGATTTTGATGGTTAAATTCTGAATGTAATCGATCTTTCTGTTGAATTTATCAACATCGGGGGTAACTGTTTCTTTTACAGTAGAAGGGTTGCCCCCGATTATTATTATTTTGTCACCGAGAATGGCTGCTTCTTCAGGATCGTGGGTAACTATTAAAGCACTTTTTATTTCATTCTTCAAAAGTTCTTTCAAAAACTCTATAAGTGAAAACTTGGTTTTAAGATCAACCGATGAGAAAGGTTCATCCATGAGGATAAGCTCTGGCTCCGATGCTAATGCCCTTGCAAAGTTCAGTCTTTTCTTCATTCCTCCACTGAGTTTTGATGGTTTTGTTTTTTCAAATTTTTCAATACCAACTATTTTGAGTATTCTTCTGGCCTTTGAAATATCTGGAACTCTCATAACGAAAAGAATATTCTGTATCACATTTTTCCAGGGAATCAATCTATCGTCCTGAAAGACATAGGCTATCTTTTCTGTTTTAAGTTTGACTTTCCCAGAAGTTGGTATCTCTATTCCTGAAATTATGTTCAATAAAGTTGTTTTTCCACAGCCTGATTGTCCACAAAGCACCACGGTTTCTCCAGATTTAACATTGAAACCGATGTTTTTCAAAACTTCTAAAGAGCCAAAACTTTTAGAGACACTTTCTAATACGAGAATCTTTTCTCTATTGATCTCAACAACACCTCACTCAATATTCCAAGAAACACTAATAATAATGTGTACGCAAAAACATCAACAGTCTCGAGCTTGCTTTTTGCCCATGATATCTCCACACCTATTCCTTTAGATCCCGCCATAAACTCAGCAACAACAACGGATTTCCATAAAAGACCACTTGAAACAGAAACAGCCGAAACAATGAACGGCAACAAGGAGCCAAGATAAATATCTCTGAAGATTTTAATTTTTCTAACTTTGTAAACCTTTGCCATTTCGACAAGTTTTTTGTCGATATTGAGAACTCCTTCATAGACGTTCAAAGCTATTACCGGAAAAAGCGTTATGAAAACTATAACCACAGGTCCTTTGTTCCCAATTCCCCACCAGAGTATGGCAAGTGCGAGCCAGGAAACTATCGGCACGGACTGAACAATCGATATCAAAGGTCTTAATAACTCATAGAATAATTGGTTCAATCCCATCACAAATCCAACTATGAAGCCAAAAAAAATAGCCAGTGCAAAACCTGCAAACGCTTTTAAAAAAGTGCTCAACAGGGGAGAAAACAACTCCCCTGTTGTTATGAGCTGAATCAATCTCACAATGGTTTTAAAGGGAGACGGTAAAAGCAGTTCAGAATTCACCATCAAAGTTGCTATTTCCCATAAAATAAGCGCAATTAAAATCCCAAGTATCTTCTTCAATCATCATCACCTAAGTAGAAAAAATCTTCATTAGGAACCCCACCCACAGCTTCTGGATCTACTTTACTCAGTTCCTTGAAGTACAGTTCTATCTCATCTCTGCAATCTGCCGCATAAATAAACTCGAAATGTGAATTTTTCAGCGCATCCTGTAGAACCTTAACAGGGAAATTGCCCATAACTTCTGAAACATATTCCGTTGCCTTGTTTTCATTTTCAAACAGCCAGTTTAAAGATTTCTTGTAAGATTCTATGAAGTCCTTGAAAAGTTCGGGATTGTTTTCTAAAAATTCATTTCTTACGAATATCCCTGAAATGGGTATTCTTTCTTTTTTCAAACCCGTTTCTTTGGCCCATTCACTCTGAATGTCGATGAGTATTTTACTATCTTTTACCTTGAATAACGAAAGGCTTACGAAAGGCTCTGGCAAAAGCGCATAATTTATTTTTCCTGAAGACAGCAACGCTACAATTTCTGGATTATTGGCGTACTTTACAAAAACATCTTTACCAATTTCCAAACCATATTTCTTGAAAAAGTATCTCATTATCACATCGCCCGTTTGTCCCGGACCAAAAGGTGTATATACTTCTTTTCCCTTTAAATCTTTTAGACTTTTAATATCATCGGATGTGCCAACAAGATAAAAAGCCTTCCAGGTCGACACTGCAACAAGTTTCAGTGGAACTTTTTTATTGTAAAGAGTCGCTCCGAGTGATACAGGTAAAAGCGCCAAATCTGCCTGTCCGCTTACAAGCATTGCTATCGCTTCGTCAGGGGTTTTCCATATTTTTAGTTCAAAATCATTCGTCGGTTTTATTTCACCGGAAAAAAGCCCAGCTGCTGGTAATAAAGTGGGACCTGCTGGATTTATAAACACACCTTTTGAAAAAGTAATGATACTTAAGATAATCAACAAAAATGTTATTACAAATTTTTTCATATAAATCACCTCCTGAATTATATTATACTAGTAAAAAATAGTTTTTACATCGAATCAAAGTGTTCTTATGGTATAATAAATACAAATCCTTTTAGAAAGAGGGGGTGCGTTTTTTATGAGGAAAATTTTTGGTATTTTTATGGTTTTACTGCTATTTGTTTTTACTGTTTCGTTGATGGGATCTACAGTCAGAGTTTTGATTCCAATGGATCCAAAAACTCTTTACCCTGCAGATATGAGTGATAATCCATCTGAAGAAATCTGTCGACACATATACGATGGACTTGTTGAATTTGATGAAAATTCAAACATCCATCCAGCTCTTGCTAAAAGCTGGGAGCTTTCAGAAGATGGAACGGTTTACACGTTTCATCTCGTTGAAGGAGTGAAGTTCCACGATGGAACACCATTCAATGCAGAAGCTGTAAAGGTTAATTTTGATAAGATTCTTGCCGGTGGTTTAAGAAGATCATCACTTTTTAAACCAATCGTGAAAGAAGTAAGAGTGGTAGATGAATACACAGTCCAATTTGTACTCTATGAACCATTTGGTCCATTCCTGAATCACCTTGCACACGGAGCAGGTTTGATGGTTTCACCCAAGGTTCTTGAAGAGTATCCAAAGGATGAAGTATGGAAGCATCCAGTTGGTACTGGTCCGTTCAAGTTCGTGGAATGGATAAAGGGTGACCACATAAAGCTTGTTGCTAACGAAGATTACTGGAAAGGTAAGCCACAGATAGATGAAATAGTTTTCAAAATAGTACCTGAAGATGAAACGCGCGTTCTGATGCTCGAATCGGGCGATGCAGAAGTTATAGAAAGAGTACCACCAATTCACGTACCGAGACTTCAGAAATCCAAAAACGTTGATGTAATAATATGGCCAAGTTTGACAGTTAGATTCGTAGCTATGAACACTACAAAACCGCCTTTCAACGACAAAAGAGTTAGACAGGCTATAGCATACGCAATAAACAAAGATGCTATCTGTAAAGCACTGTTCAGAGGATACGCAAAACCTGCAGATTCAGTTATTGCTCCGCTCGTCAATGGATACTATTCAACAGGTCTTTATCCTTACGATCCTGAAAAGGCAAAAGAACTTCTCAAAGAAGCAGGATATCCAAATGGTTTCGAAACAAATCTCTACGTAGCCCCAACTTATCATGATGTCGGAGTTGCGATTCAAGGACAACTTAAAATGGTTGGCATAGATGCAAAAGTGGTAACACTCGAATGGGGAACGTTCCTCGATGCCATATACACAGACCCAGAACAGGCAGAATGGCAAATGTTCATAGTTGGATGGAGTCCATCAACTGCTGATGCTGACTGGGTGGTAAGACCTTTGTTCTTCTCAGAAAACAGAGTACCAAAGGGTGATAACCATACAGGATATTCAAGCCCAGTAGCTGATGAACTGATACTCGCACAGATGCATGAAACTAACCCTGAAAAGAGAAAGGAATTTTTGAAAGAACTTCAACAGGTTCTGATGGATGATGCACCATGGGCACCGATTTACGTGCAGGACCAGTTAGTTGCAAAGACCTCCAAACTTGAAAACGTGAAGGTCCTTCCAATAGGTGTTGTAATAGTCAAATATGCGTATTTCAAATAATATGAACAATTAATACTCGCAATCCGATGGGGGGCTCGTCCCCCCATTTTGATAATCTTGAACCTTTTGAACGGAGGTTAGATTGGATGAAAAATCTTTTGATAAGAAGATTGTTACTCGCAATACCGATTTTGTTTGGAGTTTCAGTTTTGAGTTTTCTTCTTCTTCATCTTATACCCGGAGATCCCGCAAGAATAATAGCAGGTATAGGTGCTTCCCCTGAAGATGTGGAAGTCATAAGAAAAGAGTTCAATCTTGATGCCCCTCTCTACGTTCAATATATTAGTTTCATAACAGGTCTGTTCAATGGTAATTTGAAATCAATAAACACGCAGGATGCTGTCATAAAAGAGATAGTACCGCGCTTCATCAATACTTTTCAGCTTTCTCTTTTCAGTATCTTCGTGTCTTCACTCATAGGGATAACTTTTGGAATAATTGCAGCAGTTAAGAGAAACACTTGGATCGATAATTTAGTAATGGGTTTTTCGCTTTTTGGTATATCAATGCCAATATTCTGGCTTGGTATCATTTTGATGCTGATTTTTTCTTTGTATTTAGACATTCTTCCACCCGGTGGAAAAGGTGGCTTGCAGCATTTGATATTACCTGGTATAACACTTGGAATAGCTTCCGCAGCCATAGTTGCTCGTATGACACGCGCAAGTATGCTTCAAGTTTTGAATCAGGATTACATAAGAACGGCTCTATCAACAGGATTGCCCAAAAGAAAAGTTATAGTGAAATATGCTTTAAAAAATGCACTTATCCCTGTTGTTACAGTGGTTGGCTTGCAATTTGGTTACATGCTGGGTGGTGCCGTTTTAACCGAAAGTGTTTTTGGGTGGCCCGGACTTGGAAGACTGATAGTCGATTCTATATTCACCAGGGATTATCCAGTTGTTCAATCGGGAATTCTTTTGATAGCGTTTGTTTTCGTTCTTGTCAATCTTGGGGTGGACCTTCTGTATGCGGTTTTGGATCCAAGAATAAGAAGAAGATAAACAGGGGTGATTGATTTGCCGAAAAGACAGGAAAGCTTTTGGGTTGTCTGGAGAAGGATAAGAAAAAACAAAATGGCAGCCTTGGGTGCATTCATAGTTGTCGCTATAGTTGTAATAGGAATTTTAGCTCCTTTTATATCACCTTATGATCCAAATGCTCAAGATCTTTACAGCAGTCTCGAAGGTCCCAGTTTGAAACATCCCTTTGGTGTCGATCTGTACGGAAGAGATATACTCAGCCGTGTTATATGGGGTGCAAGAATCTCTTTGAGTATATCTTTTACCGCTGTCCTTATTTCTGGAATTCTTGGGATAATGCTTGGAGCGATCGCTGGATATTTCGAAGGCATAGTTGATGAAATAATAATGAGGGCATTCGATATGTTGTTATCGTTTCCAGATATACTCCTTGCAATTGCAATTGTTGCGATTCTGGGTCCCGGAAAAATGAATTTAATTCTCGCGTTGACAATATATTCACTTCCACAGTTTGCGAGAATAACCCGCGGGAGTGTTATTTCTGAAAAAAACAACGAGTATGTTGATGCTGCCCGATTGGTCGGTGAAAACAATATCAACATACTCTTCAGATATATACTTCCAAACTGTATTTCTCCGATAATTGTTCAAGGTACCATGAGAATGGCAACGGCCATTCTTGTTATCTCGGGTCTGGGATTTCTTGGTCTTGGAATACAGCCCCCAACACCGGAATGGGGAACTGACCTGAGTGTTGCGCGAACATATTTAAGGGTTGCACCTCACATGGGTATCTTTCCAGGACTTGCAATATTCATAACTGTTATGGGTTTCAATTTCTTTGGTGATGGTCTAAACGATGCTCTCAACCCAAGACTAAAGGATAGGTGATGTTGCGTGAACAACGATGAAAAAATTTTAGAAATAAAAAATCTTAAAGTTTATTTTGACACAGAGGAAGGCACAGTAAAGGCACTTGAAAATGTTAACCTTTTTCTGAAGCGCTCTGAAATACTTGGAGTAATAGGTGAAACTGGTTCAGGAAAATCAGTAACTGCATACACCATAACCCGTCTTTTACCACAACCACCTGGAAGAATATTGAATGGAAAGGTCCTGTTCAACGGGGAAGATTTACTGCAAAAAAGCGAAGATGAAATGCTTAACATAAGAGGCAGACAAATTTCTATGATATTTCAGGAACCAATGACCGCTCTGAATCCGGTGTTCACGGTACAAGAGCAGATGACTGATGTCATATCTCATCATGAAAAAATATCAAAAAAGCAGGCAATTCCAAAGGCAATAAGAGCACTTGAGCTCGTTAAAATTCCAGACCCTGAACTTGTTATGAAAAAATATCCTCATGAACTTTCAGGTGGAATGAGGCAAAGAGTTATGATTGCACTTGCATTATCTTGTGAACCAGAACTGCTTATTGCAGATGAACCAACCACGGCACTTGATGTTACAGTACAGGCTCAAATTCTTGCATTGATACTCGAGATGAGAGAAAGGCTCGGCCTGAGCGTTATACTCATAACCCATAATTTTGGTATAGTAGCTGAAATATGTGATTCAGTAGCAGTTATGTACGCAGGAAACATAGTGGAGTTCTCTTCCATTTTCAATGTCTTTGAAAATCCTTTACATCCTTATACCGACGGACTTTTAAAGGCTATTCCTCCATTGGATGAAGATGTTGAGAATTTGAACGTGATACCTGGTGTTGTTCCAAACCTCATAAGCCCACCATCAGGTTGTAGATTTCATCCAAGGTGTTACAGAAAACTCGATGTGTGTGAAAAAGAGATACCAGAACTGATAGAACTATCGCCGGGACATTTTGTTGCATGCCATAATCCATTGGGAGGTGGTAGTAAATGAAGCAAGAAATCCCTCTACTGAAGGTGGAAAACCTTTTGAAAGAGTTCAGTGTTGTAAAAGGATTTTGGGCAAAAAAAGCCAGGATAAAAGCTGTGAATAATATATCTTTCAGTATAGATGAAGGTGAAGCGGTCGGACTGGTCGGAGAATCTGGTTGTGGAAAAACCACAACAGGTAGGATGCTTGTTAAGCTTTTGGAACCAACTGCTGGAAAAATATTTTTTTCAGGTGAAGACATTTCTAACCTTAAGGGAAGCAAATTGAAGACTATCAGAAGAGAAATACAGATGGTTTTTCAGGATCCCTTTTCTTCTCTCAATCCCAGAATGACTGTTTACGATATACTGAAAAGGCCTCTGGAAATTTTCAAAGTAGCTAAAGGTTCTGATGAAAAGAAGCAAATAGCGTTGGAAATACTTCAAGATGTGGGATTGAAACCAGAACATTTGACGAGATACCCCCACGAATTCTCAGGTGGGCAACGGCAGAGAATAGCTATTGCGCGAGCGTTGATTTTGAAACCAAGATTCATAGTCCTCGATGAACCAACGAGTGCTCTCGATGTATCTGTTCAGGCACAGATACTGAATCTTTTGAAAAATCTCAGAAAAGAACATTCCTTGACATATCTTTTGATATCGCACGATTTGAGTGTTGTTAGATTTTTAGCAAACAGGATAATGGTAATGTACATGGGGAAATTAGTTGAGGTCGCTTCAACATCCGAATTGTTTCGTGAACCCCTTCACCCCTATACAAGACTTTTAATGGGTTCTATCCCTAATCCAAATCCACGTCACAGGAAAAAATTAAAAATGATAGAGGGTGATATTCCCAGCCTGCTCAATCCTCCACCAGGATGTTTTTTTGCACCAAGATGTCCTTTGAAAACCTCAGAATGTGATAAAGCTTTCCCAGAATTGAGAGAAGTTAAAGAAGGGCATCTTGCAGCATGTTTCAAAATTTGAAATTCTATGTGAAATACTGTGATAAAATCAAAGAAAAAAGGCGGGATTTCGCATGTTGAGAAAAAGGATAGAAAGTGAAATCGTAGAAACTGTAAATAAACTCTGGGGTGATGAAGTTTTTCAGGCGAATTTGAAGAGTTTCAAAGTAGAGATACCGGACGAGAGATTCGGAGAATTTTCTACGAATATCGCAATGATACTTTCAAAACCTCTTAAAACCAAGCCTATAGAAATTGCCAAAAAAATCGTTGAAAAAATAAAAACTGGGGAACTTTTTGAAAACGTTGAAATCGCTGGCCCAGGATTTATAAACTTCAAACTCAAGAAAAATGTGTATACAGAACTTCTTAAAAACATCTTAAACACCGGGGAAAGATATGGAAGAAAAGAACCGAACGGAATGAAAGTCCAGATAGAATTCGTAAGCGCCAATCCCACAGGACCTCTCACGGTCGGTCATGGAAGACAGGCTGTGATAGGTGACGTTCTGAGCAAAGTTTTCAAAGAGGAAGGATTTGAAGTAACAAAGGAGTATTATTTCAACGATGCCGGAAGGCAGATGGATTTACTTGCTCAATCACTCTGGGTTAGATACAATCAATTTTTCGGCAAGAAACTGGATATCCCTGAAGATGGTTATCATGGAGACTATTTGGTAGAACTGGCAAAGGAAATAGCAGGTAAATTCAAAGCAGATTACGTGGGAAAATGGAACGATGAGATAAAAGAAATATTCAAAGAAATGGCCAAAGATGCTATGTTCAAACTTATAAAATCAACTCTTGAAAGACTGAAAGTCCAATTCGATATCTTTTTCAATGAAAAATCTCTCTTGGAAGATGGAACGGTGAATGAAGTCATAGAAATTCTCAAATCGAAAGGTTTACTTTACGAGAAAGACGGTGCCCTCTGGTTCAAAGTTTCCGAATTCGTTGATGAAGACGATAAAGTATTGATAAGATCCAGTGGAATACCCACCTATTTCATGACAGATATAGCCTATCACTACAACAAATTCAAACGAAAATTCGATAGAGTCTACGACATATGGGGTGCAGACCACCATGGACACATATCAAGAATGAAAGCAGCGATGAAAGCTTTGGGAATCCCCGATGACTTTTTCAACGTAATCCTACACCAATTCGTAACCCTTAAAAAAGAAGGAAAAGAAGTCAAAATGTCTACCAGAAAAGGAGAATTTGTGACTCTCGATGAACTTATGGATTCTGTTGGTGTTGATGCCACCAGGTATTTCTTTGCTATGATAGATCCAAACACCCACATGATTTTTGATATGGACCTTGCCGTTTCTAAAAGCAATGAAAACCCTGTTTATTACGTTCAGTATGCGTACGCAAGGATAAAAAGTCTGTTTAGAAAAGCTCGGGAAAAAGGCATAGAGTACAGAAAAGGGGAAAATCTGGATCTTTTATGTGATATCGATCAGGAAAAACTTCTGGTGAGAGATCTGGATCTTTTCGATGAAACACTCGAAGATACTTTGAGAGACTTGGCTCCTAACAAAATAACTAATTATGTTGAGAAATTAGTATCGAGATTTCATAACTATTACACTGATAACATAATCCTTGATACCGATAACAGAGATTTGAGCAATGCGAGGTTGAATTTGTGCAAAGGATTGGAAACAATACTTTCAAAAGTTTTTGATATACTTGGAATTAGCAAACCTGAAAAAATGTAGAAAAAACTCTTCTTAATGGGAGGGAATAAACCTTGGAAACGCTTAGTTCAAGATACGAACACAGTGGACTAGAAGATAAATGGTATAGATATTGGGAAGAAAAGGGATACTTCATTCCCAAGGGTGAAGGTGATAAGTTCTCAATCGTTATTCCCCCACCAAACATAACAGGAAAGATCCACCTTGGACATGCACTCAACATAACTATACAAGATATTATAGTTCGTTACAAGCGAATGAAAGGATTCGATGTTCTCTGGGTCCCTGGTGAAGACCACGCTGGAATAGCCACTCAAAATGTTGTGGAAAAAGAACTCGCAAAACAAGGGAAAAGGAAAGAAGAACTTGGAAGAAATAAATTTCTCGATATCGTTTGGGACTGGGCGAATACCTACAGAAAAGAGATAGCAAAGCAGATAAAAGCCCTCGGCGCTTCTTGTGACTGGACACGTGAGCGTTTCACTCTGGACGAAAATCTCAACAGAGCAGTCAAAAAGGTTTTTGTAGAACTGTACAGAAAAGGGCTTATTTACAAAGGAAAGTACATAGTCAACTGGTGTCCGCGATGTGATAGCGTTCTTTCAAATGAAGAAGTAGAATATGAAGAAGAAAATGCAAAGCTTTATTACATAAAGTATCCTTTTGAAGATGGTAGTGGTCACATAGAAATAGCGACTGTTAGGCCTGAAACGATACTTGGTGATACGGCTGTCGCAGTTCATCCAAACGATGAAAGATACAGAGAGTTTATAGGAAAGTTCGTTATACTACCCATAGTTGGTAGAAAATTAAAAATCATTGCTGACAAGTATGTGGATCCATCTTTTGGAACAGGTGCAGTTAAAATAACGCCAGCACATGACCCCAACGACTATATAATAGGTCAGAATCACCAACTTGAATTCGTTGAAGTTATAGACAAAAATGGTGTTATGAATGAAAATGCCGGTGAATATAAAGGGCTCGATAGATTCGAAGCAAGAGAAAAAATCGTTGAAGATCTTGAAAAACTTGGTTATCTCTCGAAAGTTGAAGATTACAAACATTCTATTGGAAAATGTTATAGGTGTGGAACAGTTGTAGAGCCTGTTTTATCTGATCAATGGTTTGTTAAAATGAAACCACTCGCACAACCTGCAATCGAAGTGGTTGAGAATGGAAAGATACAGTTTTTCCCTGAAAAATGGAAAAACTTTTATTTGAGCTGGATGTATGAAATAAGAGACTGGTGTATATCAAGACAATTATGGTGGGGTCATAGAATACCAGTATGGTACTGTGGAGATTGTGGACATGTAAACGTTGCTGAAAATGAGCCAGCTGAATGCGAAAAATGTGGTTCGACAAACCTGAAACAGGATAGCGATGTCCTTGATACCTGGTTTTCATCTGCTCTATGGCCTTTTTCCACTCTTGGATGGCCAGAAGAAACAGAAGATTTGAAAAAATACTATCCAACTGATGTTCTTGTGACAGGCTTTGACATCATCTTTTTCTGGGTAGCCAAGATGATAATCCAGGGAATCGAATTCATGAAGGAAGTACCCTTCAGACACGTTTATATTCACCAACTTGTCAGGGATAAATTCGGTAGAAAGATGTCTAAATCCCTTGGTAATGGAATAGATCCACTTGAAATCATTGAAAAATACGGTGCTGATTCTTTAAGGTTTACACTGGCAATACTTGCCGCACAGGGTAAAGATATAAAAGTTGATGAAAAGTATTTTGAAGTTTATAAAAGATTTATAAACAAGATCTGGAATGCATCAAGATTCGTGTTTATGAATTGTGAAAATGTTGAAAAACTTGAAGAAGTAGAATCTCTGAATTTAAAACTCGTCGACAAGTGGCTGGTTTCCAAGCTCAACAAGACCATCCGAAATTCCACAAACGCTCTTGAAAATTATGAATTCAATATCGCTGCTAAAGAAATATACGAGTTCTTCTGGGGTGTTTTCTGTGATTGGTACATAGAAGCCTCGAAATCAAGACTGAATTCCGATGATGAAAACGAAAAGAAAACTGTTCAAAGCCTTCTTTTGAAGACACTTGATAAATCTTTGAGACTACTCCATCCTTTCATGCCTTTCGTTACGGAGGAAATCTGGCAAAAACTTCCAGAAAGTGGAGAATCCATAAGTATATCAAGCTGGCCATATCCTGAAGAAGTTGCTTATACAGATGAAGAAGAAAAGTTCGAAAAAATCATGGAAGTGATAAGAGGAATAAGAAATGCAAAAGCTGATATGGATATTCCACAGACAAAAAAATTGAACGTGTCTGTGCTTCAGAAATCCTATAAATTATCAAACGAGGAAATTGATTATATTATCAATTTAGCCAACGTTGCTGAAATCAACTTCGTAGACCTCAAACCTCCGAAAACAGTTACAGCATTTATAGATGAAGCCTTTGAAGTTTATGTGGATATTCCAGGTGATGTCGATTTTGAAGCTGAGAGAAAAAGATTAGAAAACCGTCTGAGAAAGCTGGAAGATGAAAAAAACAAATTAGAGAAAAAGCTGAGCGATGAGAAATTTTTGAAAAATGCACCCGAGGATATAGTTGAAGAGAAAAAACTTCAATATCATGATCTGACACTCAAGATAGAAAGAATGAAAAAACTGGTTGAAGACTTAAAGATATGAATTATTTAGAGGCTTTGAATTACCTTTATACGGATAGGAATTTTTCAAAAATTAGACCTGGTTTGAAAAGAGTGAAAGAACTCTTGGAACATTTCGGGAATCCTCAGAACCATTACCAGATTGTTCACATAACTGGTACTAACGGCAAAGGGAGTACCAGTTATTTCCTTTACAGTATTTTAAAAAAGGTAACCGATTTGAAAGTCGGGCTTTACACATCGCCACATTTGAGTTCTTTCAGAGAAAGGATAGTTGTTAATGATGAGAAAGTATCCAAAGACTATATAGTGGAATTTGTTAAAAGTGCAATTCCAATAGTTAAAAAGATGGATAGTAAAGGTCCCGAATACATGTCAACTTTTTTCGAATTAACAACTGCTATGGCTTTTAAGTATTTCAAGGATATGGGAGTTGACATAGTAGTTCTGGAAGTCGGGCTCGGTGGAAGATACGACGCAACGAATGTGGTTGAAAATCCTCTGGTAAGTGTTATAACAACTGTAGATCTCGAACATACTCGAATACTTGGAGACACGATCGAAAAAATAGCTTTCGAAAAAGCAGGAATAATTAAAGAAAATTCCCTTGTTGTTACTGGTGAAACAAAAGCAGGAGCTCTGAATGTGATAAAGGAAGAAGCAGTAAAGAAAAACTCAAAAGTTTATGTTTATAATCAGGATTTCCGATATAAAAACATCAGACTTGCTTTGAATCAAAATCTTTTTGATTACGAAGGGATCAATAGGAAACTCGAAAATATCGAACTGACCATGAACGGTAAACATCAATTTCTGAACTGTTCGATAGCACTGGCTGCATTTGAAAACATTGAAGAGCAACTTGGTTTGAGAGTATCAGATGAAAAAATCAAGGCAGCACTCAAGAACGCGGTATGGCCCGGAAGATTTGAACTAATCGAGTTCAATAGTAAGAGTCTGATAATCGATGGTGCACATAATCCGGCAGCTTTTAAGAAACTCAGAGAATCTATTGAAATTTATTTTCCAGATAAAAGGAAGATAGCAATCATAGGTATTTTAGATGATAAGGATTATAAAGCCATGCTTCAAGAAATAAAAGATGTTTTTGAAAAGATGATACTGACCCGACCCCTCAGTAATCGAACAACCAATATTATGGAAATTCACAGATATCTGAAGACTGTAAAACAACAATCCGAATACATAGAATCACCTTTAAATGCTTTTAAAAAAGCAATTGCCGATTTAAAAGACGATGAAATACTTGTAGTAACAGGGTCTTTGTATCTGGCTGGTTATTTGAGAAATTACATCGATACGATAAAACGATAAGAGGAGTGTAGAAATTGGTAAAATTCTTGGAAGGAAAGGTTGAAAAGCTAACTTCTGAAGGATTGATACTGAATGTTTCGGGTATCGGGTTCCTCATAAAAACCAACCAATCTTTTCTAAGAAAACTTGAGAATGCAACCGAAGAAAAGATAAGGGTATACGTTTCATTGATATTCAATCCAAATAACTTTTCCTTTGAGCTTTATGGTTTTGAAAATATAGAACAGTGTGAGCTATTCGAAGCTTTGAGAAGTGTTTCGAAGATCGGTCCAAAGATAGCCATGAAAATCATATCCAGTGTAGAGCCAAAACTCGTTGTTTCAATGATAGTAAACGAAGATGTTGAAAGTTTATCAAAATTACCTGGAATAGGGAAAAAAGGCGCGGAAAGGATAGTAATGGAACTCAAAAACAAAATAGATCACGACTTTTCAGAGATCGTATATACAAATAATTTTTCTGAAGCTATCGAGGCTTTGAAAAATCTGGGGTATTCAAATACAATCGCCAGTCAGGCAGTGAAAACAGTTATGGAAAATTCAAGCGAACCAGTGGATACGAGTGTCTTGATAAAAAGAGCTTTAAAGTATATAATGACCCAGGGGGAAAAGAAAAATGGTGGCGTCCCTTAAGTCTTTTAATTTAAATCCAACGCTTGGCTATAAATTGGATCCGGGAGAACCAGGGCTTGCATACAGCGCACCGGCAAGCAGGAGTATTATTCGAGTTCTGTCGCAGGAAGTTTCAAATCTTATAGCTTTTAAAAACGAAGCTCTTAGAAAAGGCGGAGTAGTTATATACAGTAAAATATCCTTGGATATGCAGAAAAGAGGAATTTTTCTTGCTGCTGTTGCAGGAAAAACCGAAGTAAGGATACTGATTCCGGGTGAAAAAGAAGTAATGGAATCGGGAAGACCTGAATCCGAAGACCCTCAGATTCGTCTCGAGAAACTCAAGAACGAGATAGAGAGGGAACTTTTGATAGAAAATGATCAAGATAAAGTAGAAGAGCTGAAACAGAAACTGTTAATTTTAAACTCAATACTTAGCAATCCAGTGCTGAAGAATTCGGACTTTGTTGTTAAGGGATTGATGATAAACGATGTAGTCTGAAGGTGGTAATAATATGTTCAAAGTTTTAATTCTGGCTGCTGGAAAAGGAAAAAGAATGAAATCTGAAATACCGAAAGTTCTACACAGGCTTTTAAACAGACCTATGATAAGCTGGGTTATAGAAACAGCCAGAAAACTTCATCCAGATGAGATGGGAGTTGTCTTAGGATACAAAGCTGATGAAGTACAGAAAGTTTTGAGCGAAGATATAAAAGTGTTTATTCAACCAGAACTTCTCGGAACCGGACATGCAGTTATGTGTGCCGAAGATTTTTTGAATTTTGATGGTGATCTTCTGATACTTTACGGTGATGTACCGAATATAAAAGCCGAAACCCTCGAAAAAATGCTTTCAAAGCACAGGGAAGAAAGCAACAGTATGACCATTTTAACAGCCTTTTTTGAGAATCCAACTGGTTATGGAAGAATATTGAGAAACGAATCGGGTAAAATCGTCTCAATAGTTGAAGAAGCCGATGCAGATGAGGAAACTAAAAAAATCAGAGAAATAAACTCTGGGATATACGTTTTTAAAGCTACTCACCTTTTAAATGGTTTAAAATATCTTAGAAATGATAACAAGCAGAGAGAGTATTATTTAACGGATCTCGTTAAGATCTTTCTTGAATCAGGGCAAAAGGTTGAAACATTTTTGGTTGATAATCCACGTGAGATCGCCGGGGTAAATGATAGAATACAGCTTGCAAAGGTTGAGAAACTTCTGAGGCTTGAAATAAACTATAGCCATATGCTCAACGGTGTCACCATAATCGATCCTGAAAGTACTTTTATAGATCCTGAAGTTAAAATTGAAAACGATACGGTTATCTATCCTTCAACTTTCATATACGGTAATACCACTATTGGTAAAAAATGTGAAATAGGACCTTTCACAGTTATTAAGGATTGTAAAATAGGTGATAACGTCAGGATAGTTCAATCGAACTGTGAAGATTCAGAAATTTTCTCCGGTACCTCCGTAGGACCATTTTCAAGGCTCAGGCCTGGTACAGTGTTAAAGGAAAATACGAGGATAGGTAATTTTGTAGAAGTGAAGAACTCTATTCTTGAATCGGGTGTTAAAGCAAATCATCTGAGCTACATCGGTGATTCGGAAGTTGGAGAAAACACAAATGTAGGTGCCGGTACTATAACATGTAATTACGATGGTTACAAAAAACACAGGACACGGATCGGTAAAAATGTATTCATAGGAAGTAATTCGGCACTTGTAGCACCTTTAAAAGTTGGTGATGGAGCTATAGTCGGTGCCGGTTCAGTGATAACTGAAGATGTTCCAGATGACTCGCTTGGAATTGCAAGGTCAAGACAAATAAACAAAGAAGGCTGGGCAAGGAAATGGCGCATGAAAAAAGAAAAGGAGGTGCAAGGGTTAAACCCCGAAAAAGAAGATGCCAAGAAAAAGTGAATTCAAAATCTTTTCTGGTAGTTCCAACATACCCCTTGCAAAAAAAATAGCGGATTACATCGGAGTTGAATTGGGAAAAGTGGAACTCGGAAGATTTGCCGATGGAGAGGTCAACTTTAGAATTGGTGAAACGGTAAGGGGTTACGATGTGTTCATAATCCAATCAACCTGTAAGCCTGTTAATGAGAACCTTATGGAACTTTTAATAATGATAGATGCTTTCAAAAGGGCTTCGGCTGGTTCTATCGCCGCTGTAATTCCGTACTATGGATACGCACGGCAGGACAGAAAGGCTAAAGGAAGAGATCCTATAAGTGCTAAACTAGTAGCAAATCTTCTTACGGAAGCAGGTGCAACAAGGGTAATAACCATGGATTTGCACAGCGAACAGATTCAGGGATTCTTTGATATACCGGTTGACAATCTGCAGAGCTTTCCAGTTTTTATAGAGAAGTTTAAGAACAGTGATGATATAGATTTAAGAGAAACTGTCATAGTTTCACCGGATGTTGGTGGCGTGAAACGCGCGAGAAGACTGGCAGAAAAACTTGGAGTACCTCTTGCAATAATGGATAAAAGAAGACCTGCAGATAATCAGGCCGAAATTTTAAATGTGATAGGAGATGTCAAAAATAAAGTTGCCATTCTTTTTGATGATATAATTGACACTGCCAACTCTCTGAAAAAGTCGGCAGAGAAGATAAATGAACTTGGTGCAAAAAAAATAATAGCCTGTGCCACACATGCTGTTCTATCAGGGAGCGCTGTGGAAAATATAATGGAGTCTCCTATAAGTAAAGTTTACATAACGGATACCATTCATAAAGAAAATCTGCCAGTAGAGAAATTTGAGGTTTTGAGTATAGCGAAGCTTTTTGGTGAAGCCATAATGAGGATTGTGAAAAATCTGTCAGTAAGTATATTATTCAGATAAATAAATTGTAGGAGGGATACAACATGGTTCAAGCAGTCGAACTTGAAGTTCTGAAACGTGAAGAATCAAAAACCAGTAAAGCAAAAAAACTCAGAAGGAAAAATCTTATACCCGGAGTTGTTTATGGACCTGAAACCGAACCTTTGATGATAAGTGTTGATAAGACTAAAGTGGATTCGCTTTTAGCAAGGGTTAGCGAAACAACCCGTATCAAATTGCTGGTAAAAAGTAACGATGGTGTGATTCAAAAGAATGTATTTGTAAAAGAAATTCAGAGAAACAAAGTGAATGATTCTGTGATTCACATCGATTTCTATGAACCAGCAAAAGGACACACAATGCATATCCACATACCGTTGCATTTTGTTGGTAAGCCCAAAGGTGTCGAAAAAGGTGGACTCGAAGATATCATTCATCATGAATTGCCAGTAGAAGTACTACCGGATAAAATCGTTGAACATATAGAAGTAGACGTTTCGCAAGTTGATTTGGGTGAATCTTTGAGGGTCAAAGACATCCAGTTGCCAGAAGGAATAAAGGTAATGCTTGATCCTGAAGAAGTTATAATGACTATAATAGCTCCACGTGTTTCTGAAGAAGTAGTGGAAGAAGTTACTGAGGAAGAAGAACCCGAAGTAATAGGTAAAGGTAAGGAAGAAGAGGAGGAAGAATAACCCTGATAAAGTTGCTTGTTGGACTGGGGAATCCAGGCCCACGTTATGCTTTCACAAGGCATAACGTGGGTTTTATGGTTATAGATGAAATACTCAAAGGTCACAGATTTGATTATATTCAAAGAAATAAAAGTTATGATTTAGGGAAAATAACCATCGATGAAGAAAGTCTGTTTTTTTTGAAACCTTTGACATTCATGAATCTCAGTGGTACCGTTTTACCAGAGGTTTTAAATATTTTGAAAATCAATTACACTGAAATTCTGGTAATATACGATGATATTGCATTGCCACTAGGGAAAATAAGAATTCGAAAAAACGATTCAAGTGGTGGACACAACGGTATAAAATCTGTGATCCAGTATCTTGGAACACAGGATTTTGCAAGGTTAAGGATCGGCATAGGTCCTAAACCTGAAGGCATTACACTGACTGATTTTGTGCTTGGTGAATTCACAGAAGAAGAATTCGACATATTGAAAAAAGTTCTTAAAATTTCTGTAGAAGCAATTGAATGTATATTACACAATGGTTTTGAAGAAGCTATGAGGGTTTACAACAGTTTCGAACTTTTTTGAGGTTGAAAAGGGTGATTCACTTGAACATAAAAAGAATAGGTATATGCTTCAATCCCTTCAAAGAAGAGTTTCTTGATTCATTTGATGAAATAAAAGGTAGCATTGAAAAAATGGGGTTTGAAATAGTATTTTCTTGTGATATAACAACCGAATCTTCTGGATGTTTTAATAGTGAAAAAATAGATTTATTAATCGCTTTTGGTGGTGATGGCACTGTTTTAAAAGCTTTTCATTCTGTGAATTTCAAGGTGCCTGTCATGGGAATAAATTTTGGGAAGTTGGGGTTTTTGACACATTATCATCCAGAAGACATTGAACAATCTCTACTGGAAATTAAAAAGGGAGATTTCAAGTTCGTTGACATTCCTATATACGAGGTTTATCATAATACTGAGAGGTTCATGGGAATAAACGACATCGTTGTCTCAAAAATTGGAACGAAGATCCTCGATATATCTTTGAAAATAGATGGGTACGAACTTGGTAGAATACCTGCTGATGGTATCGTGGTATGTACTTCACTCGGTTCTACAGCTTATAATCTTTCGAACGGTGGTTCTATACTGAGCCCTAAGTGTGGTAAAGTGTTTGAAATATCTTTTTTAGCTCCACATGTGATGACAGCTCGACCCATAGTCGTTGATGGAAGTGAAGAAATAACAATCACAACCCATCAGAAAGATTCTAAAGCACATCTTGTGATAGACGGAATAGAGATCGATTTTATGAACACTGATGATACTGTAAAAGTGAGTTATTCTTCCAAAACAGCCAAACTACTAACATCTAACAAGAAGAATTTCTATGAACTTTTAAAACAAAAAATTGGTTGGGGGAAGCGCTGAGTTTTTAATTTAACTTAAGGCAACCTAAAACTCCTTTAAAATTTTGGATTTATTATGTTTTATGAAAACCTATTTTATGGGAGGGATGTATTATGAAACGCTTCATGATGTTTGTCTTCATCATCACGTTGATCTCTGTTTTAGCGATTGCTCAGGGTTATGTTAAGAACGTTATCCTGCTTATAGGTGATGGGATGGGAATTAACCAGGTCCTTCTAAGTAGCTACATCGAAGGTAGAGTTTTGAACATGATGAAAGCACCTTACACTGGATATGTAATCACCTACTCTGCGAACAGCAACGTGACAGATTCGGCGGCAGCTGGAACAGCTCTTGCAAGCGGATTCAAGACGAATAACGGTTTTATAGGTGTCTTGCCTGACGGTACACCTGTTCCAACTATAGCTGAAATAGCTGCATCAAAAGGAATCAACACCGGTATAGTTGTAACATGTAGGGTTACCCATGCCACACCGGGAGCATTTTATGGACATACAAACGATAGAAATGCTGAACTTGTGCTTGCAGAACAGCTTGTTGAAAGTCCGTTGAAGGTAGTTTTTGGCGGTGGATGGAGTTATTTCCTGCCCGATACCAAAGGTGGAAGAAGAAAAGACGGGAAAGATTTGATAGAGCTTGCAAAAAATAAAGGATTCGATTATATAACGACCAAAACAGAATTGCTGAATTATGATGGAGAAAGGGTTTTAGGATTGTTCGCATCCAGTCATATGAGTGCTGTAACTGAAAGAAAACCCGAAGAACCTTTGCTTCCTGAGATGACAAAGAAGGCCCTTGAGATTCTTTCAAAAGATGGGAAACCCTTCTTTTTGATGGTTGAAGGTTCGCAGATAGACTGGGAATGCCATGGTAACGATATATTTGGAGTCTGGAAAGAGACCATAGAGTTTGACGACGCTGTAAAAGTTGCGCTTGATTTTGCAGAAAAAAATCCAGATACACTTGTCGTTGTCACAGCGGACCATGAAACAGGTGGTCTTGGACTTTCAACTGGTAATTATACATTCGATATAGAGAAAATAAGAAATTACAAGAAAACCGCGGACTGGATAGCCGCCAACTGGGACAAAAAATCGCCAGATGAATTGAAAGAACTTGTCAAAGAGTACTTCAATGTTGAATTTACCGATGATGAGGTCGAATACGTAATTGCCGAAGCAGGAAAATCTCGATATGGTGCCGGTAATGCCATCGGAAGATTACTTAGCAACAAAGCACAGATTGGTTGGACAACGTTTGATCATACAGGTGCTACTGTTCCTGTTTTTGCATTCGGGCCTGGTGCTGAAAACTTCACCGGTATTCTTGACAACACGGAAATACCCAGAATCATTGGAAGACTCGCAGGTTATCCTCTGACCTATCCAGTTCACTCTGTGCCTCTTGTCGGAACTCATTGATTTACATCCACAGTAAACACTTTGAAATCCCGGAGTTAATCTCCGGGATTTTTCGATGATATAATTTTGAAAAACAAGGATATTTTGGAGGTAAAAATTGAAGATAGCGTTCAGAATAAACAAGAATAACAGATACAGTATCATACCACTTGTAACAACGCTTGAAAAATTCGATTCAGAAGTAGAAATAATGCTTGTAAGGGATTTTGAAACAATTTTTTCTCTTGAGCCTTCCGATACGATCTTGGCTTACAGTTTCACAAGTATGGACTACGATAATGTTTTTGAAGAAGTTTCCTATTTGAAAAACAAATACACATTGATCGCTGGTGGAGCACACCCCTCAGCGATGCCCCTTGAAACTCTAAAGATGGGATTTGACTACGTGTTTGTGGGAGATGGTGAAGAAAACATCGTGAATTTTGTAAAAGGCGAAAGACCCAAAAGTAGGATCTTCGATGGTGTAACAAAGAGGATCAACCTGAACGATTATCCATTTTTCAGCGAAAGGAAGAAGCTTTTTATGCCTTTTGAAATAACAAGAGGTTGCCCATTTTCGTGTGGATACTGCCAGACTCCAAGACTTGCAGGAAGAAAGGTCAGACACAGAAAAGTTGAGAACGTAATCTCGCAGGCAAAGATAGGTATCAAAAACGGCAAATACATTGGCAGATTTATAACACCAAATGCCTTTGGTTACGGTTCACCAAATGGTGTGTTTCCTGATGTGGAAGCTATTGAATACCTTCTTAAAAGTCTGAAAGAGCTCGGTATGAAAGAAATATACTTTGGAACGTTCCCATCGGACGTTAGACCAGAATCGGTTACACCTGAGGTTTTAAAATTAGTGGCAAGATACTGTGATAACAACTCAATTGTTCTTGGAGTTCAGAGTGGAAGTAACCGGATCTTGAAACTTATCAAAAGAGGCCATGATGTTGAAACTGCTGAAAAGGCTATAAAGATAATACATGAAGAAGGATTCATACCACATGTAGATTTCATATTCGGATTTCCCTTTGAAACAAAAGAAGACGTAGAACAGACCTTTGATTTTATAGACAAAATAATCGAAAAATACAACGCCAAAATCCACTCTCATACTTTTATGCCACTTCCTGGAACGCCTCTTTCTGTCTTTGGTGCTGGTGTGATAGATCAAAAAATGCGAAAAAAGATAGGAAGCTATGCACTGGAAGGAAAATTAGATGGTTACTGGCATAAGCAAGAATTAATAGCCAAAAGACTTGAAAAATTGATTTCAGAATCAAAAGAAAATGTGCTCAATCAAAATTTTCAGACCTATACCGATTAAGGTGAGCCCGCCAAAAATCTCGGCATAGGAACTCACTTTTCTACCAATATAATAACCAAAACCTACTCCGACAAAAGAAAGAGTGAAGGTCGTTATACCAATTATTACACAAGGAAGGAATATAGATATCCTGAGAACGGCAAATCCTAAACCAGCAGCAAAGGCATCGATGCTTGTTGCTAACGAAAGAAAAAGCAACTTCCATTCGTTCGGAATTTTTATTTCCTCACTCTCTCTCGATTCGAAGATCATGTGGACACCGATAAAGGTTAATAAACCAAATGCTACCCAATGGTCATAATTCTTTATAACCATTAAAAAATTCTTTCCTGCAAAATAACCAATCAAAGGCATTATAAATTGAAAGAAACCAAAATGAGCAGCAACCCTGAAGGCTTCATAAGATCGTCTTTTTGTTGAACAGTTCAATCCAACAATCGTTGAAACGGCAAAGGCGTCCATCGAAAGCGCAAAAGCTATTATTAGTATGTTAAGCATTTTTTCTTATCATCCTTTCTGATTTCAAGTTCAGATTCTGGTTCTTTTGTTGTGAAATTCATTCATATATTTCTTTCAAAAAACTCTTGGCAACCTTCAAAAATTATGCTATAATTTTCTTGAAAATTCAACCAAGAATACAATTGAATATTTTCGAGGTCCTCCGTTTCGGCAGGACTTTTTTGTTTAATTATATTACATCGAAAAAAGGGGGTATGAAACGTGAAGTACAGGAAGTTTGGTAAACATGATTTTGAGGTATCTTTGCTTGGATTCGGAGCGATGAGATTACCTATAATAGGTAAAGATGAATCAAAGATCGATGAAGACAAAGCCATAGAAATGATAAGATACGCGATCGATCACGGAGTCAATTATGTCGACACCGCTTATCCTTATCATCATGGAAACAGTGAGTATCTGGTTGGTAAGGCCTTAAAAGATGGCTACAGAGAAAAAGTAAAACTCGCAACCAAAAATCCTGTCTGGCTTGTTGAAAAGCACGAAGACTTTGAAAGATATCTTGATGAGCAGTTGAAAAAGCTCGATGTTGACCACGTGGATATGTACCTTTTGCACGCTCTCAGCAAAGATAGATGGGAGAAAATAAAATCTTTGAATGTTTTCAAATTTCTTGAGAATGCTGTTGCAAAAAGAAAAGTCAAGTACGTTGGGTTCTCTTTCCACGATGAAAGGCCTGTCTTTATGGATATAGTCGATTCATACGACTGGGACTTCTGTCAGATTCAGCTCAACTACAGAGATGTTAACTATCAAGCCGGTGTCGAAGGGTTGAAGCATGCTGCTTCAAAAGGTCTCGCTGTCGTAATAATGGAACCTTTAAAAGGTGGAAAGTTAGCACGTGTTCCAAGAAAAGTTCAGGAAATATTCAACGCTTCGGGTAAAAACTGGAGTCCAGTTGAGTGGTCTTTCAGATGGCTTGCAAACTTTCCGGAAGTGACAACCATATTGAGTGGTATGAGCACACTTGAACAGGTTAAGGAAAATGTTGAGATAATGAGCAGGCTTGAACCAAATTCACTCACAGACGAAGAATTTAAAGTTATCGAACAGGTTCAAAGAGCCTTTGATAGCCTGGCGGTTATAGATTGTACTGGTTGTGGTTATTGTATGCCTTGTCCAAATGGAGTCGATATTCCACGAAACTTTGCAATTTATAACGAGGCTTTCATGTATGAAGACCTGGAAGGTTCAAGAAGGGTTTACAATATTTTCTTCCCTGAAGAAAATCGTGCAAACAAGTGTGTACAGTGTGGAGAATGTGAGCCAAAATGCCCACAGGGTTTACCGATAATAGAGCTTTTGAAGAGAGTGGATAAAGAATTAAGCTGGCAAAATGCCTGAAGGGTGGTGATTGAATTGTTCAACATCAATTTCTTTTTACCAACTAAGTTGATATTTGGGGTTGATTCTCTGGAGAAGCTCCCAAAGGAAGCAAAGAAACTTGGAAAAAAGGCTTTGATCGTAACTGGAAGAAGCAGCACTAAAAAAACGGGCCTTTTGAACAGAACCGTTGAAATGCTCAAAAAAGCCGGTATAGAATCCGTAATTTACGACAAAATAGTTCCCAATCCTCTCAGCACTCACGTTGATGAAGCAGGAGAATTGGCAAAGAACGAAGGCGTAGATTTTGTAATAGGCCTTGGCGGTGGAAGTTCCATCGACAGTGCGAAGTGTATAGCGATAGTCGCTGCCAACAAAGGTAAAATATGGGATTATGTAGATGTAGTTGGTGGCAAAAAACCAAAGAAAGCATTACCAATTGTAGCCATAACAACCACACATGGAACAGGCACCGAAGCAGATCCGTTTGCAGTTATAACCAACCCAGAAACAAAAGAGAAGGTTGGGATTGGATATGATGTAACTATTCCGACACTCTCAATAGTCGATCCAAAATTGATGATAACTTTACCGAAGGATCAAACAGCCTACACATCTATGGACGCTTTTTACCACTCTATAGAGGCATTTTTTAACGTAAATGCAAATCCGTTCTCCGATGTTTTGGCACTCGAGGCTATGAAAAGAATCATCACAAACCTTCCATGGGCATATACTAATGGAGAGGATTTAGAAGCCCGTACCAACCTTGCATGGGCAAATACAGCCGCCGGTCTAACAGAAACGATAACCGGTGTTATAGCTAACCATTCGATAGAACATGCGATAAGTGGTTTTTATCAGGAAGTACCACACGGGTTAGGATTGTGTATCACGGGTCCTTATCTGTTCGAAAAGTTGTTCAACAAAATCTACAGCAGACTCGCAGTGGTTGGAAGAGAAGTGTTCGGTGTATATGAAACAAATGAAAAACGTGCAGGAATGCTTGCAATAGAAAAACTGAGGGATTTTCAGGAGAATTTTGGATTGAACAAAAAGCTCAGGGAATTCAAGGTCAAAAAATCCGATTTTGAAGAAATGGCAAAGGTTGCCTTCAAAATAATGCTTGGTCCTATAAAAGCAACACCAGGGAAATTAAAGGAAAAGGATATCATCGAAATACTTGAAAAGGCATATTGATGAAATTTCATGCCCCGAGTTCATACTCGGGGCTTTTCTTTCAATTCATCTACCAACTCACAGTTAGAAGTAAAAACTTCATCGGCTACTTCTTCGAATTCTCTTCTTGATTTCTCAGCAACGTTCACCGCGATAACCTTCATACCCGCATTTTTAGCAGCTTTACAACCATTGATGGAGTCTTCTATCGCCACACAGAATCGAGGTTCAACATTCAGAAGCTGGGCACATTTCAGATATATGTCAGGTGCGGGCTTTGTTTTTTGAACCTTATCACCCGTTATTATAACTTCAAAATAATCCTTAAAACCTGTTTTTGAAAGAATTACCATTGCATTATCTGATGCAGTTGAAGTCGCAAGAGCTATCCTGTATCCTGAACTTTTGACAGTTTCAACAAGTTCTTGGGCGCATGGAACTACAGGTACAGGGTTGTTGATGATGTAATTTCTGAAAGCATTTTCTTCTTCTTTTGCCAGCTTTTCGTGATCTTCGTTTATACCGAGCTCGTCAACAATGGTTTTCATAGCGTTGACCAACGAACTTCCCTTTATTCTTTCGATTAAACTATCAGTTAAAGATTTTCCATAACGTGCAACGATCTCTTTTTCTATCTGTAAGTACACAGGTTCGGTATCTGATAGGACACCGTCCATATCGAAAATGACCGCTTCGATTCCTCTGAAAAATTCGCTCAGTTTCAACTTCATTCACTCCTCAATCTCATATTTATGTATTCCACAATTACCTGTATGGCTTTTTCGTTGAACCCACCTTCAGGAATGATTATATCCGCTTTCCTTTTCGTCGGTTCAACATAGGCATCGTGCATCGGTTTAACCATTGTAAGATACTGGTTAATAACCGAATCCAGCGTTCTTCCTCTTTCAACAATATCTCTTTCAAGTCTTCTTATAAACCTGACGTCGCTTTCAGCATCAACGTATATTTTCAAATCATACAGATCACAGATCTCTTTGTAGTAAAGCGCGAATATTCCTTCAATTATGATTATATCTTTCGGTTGGAAATCTATGTATTCTTCTTTCCTTGTGTAAATGGTGAAATCGTAATCAGGCAATTTAATCGGTTTGTTTTCCTTCAACAACTTTATGTGTTCAAGAAGTAAAGAGGCCTCTATCATATCCGGATGATCGTAATTGAGAGTCTTTCTTTCTTCCAGTGGTATATGACTCATATCTCTGTAATAGTTGTCCATCGGTAAAATTTCACACAATTCTTCACCGACGTACTCTTTTATCTTCCTTGCAACCGTAGTTTTGCCAGAACCTGTGCCACCACCTATTCCAATTAAAAATATAAAAATCACCCACCTTTTAGATTTTTCAAATTCATGAAAAAACTGGCAATTTGTAGATCTTCTTGATAAGTGATTTTTATGTTAAATGGATCACCATCTATAAACCTCACTTTTTCACCTTTCAGCAGAACAAGTGAAGAGTCGTCAAATGAATTTCTTATGTTGTTCTTCAAAGCTTCTTCATGGGCCGATTTTATCGTCTGATAATCGAACCCTTGAGGAGTTTGAACTATTCTGAACTGTTCTCGATTTTCTATACTGAGTACTTCATGCTCAGAAACTCTGCAAATAGACTCTTTCAACTTCACCACAGGTATACATGCATAACACTCTTCAAGACAATCAAGTATTCTCGTTATAAGACTTTTATCAATCAAAGGCCTTGCAGAGTCGTGTATCAACACATTCTTCACATCGTACCTTTCAAGATATTTAAGTGCGTTGTACACGGAAAGTTGCCTTTCCTGACCGCCTTCTACAAGTTCAATCTTACCAGACAAACTGTACTCTTCAAGTATCCTCTGTGTATCATTTAGAAAAAATTTGTTGTAAACAAAAACAATCCTGTCTATTGCAGGATGCTCTAAAAAAGAAAAAATCGACCACAAAAATAAAGGCCTGTTTTTAAGTATTAAAAATTGTTTTGGAAGAGATGCACCGAACCTTTTTCCTGAACCTCCACCAAGGACTATCCCCACGTTCTCCATATTAGGCCGAATAATCAAAATTCATTCCTGCATACATCTGCGAAGCCATTCTTGCGAGTTTCTCCGCCATTCCAAACTGATTGTAAGTTATCAAATCCATCAACTTTTGCATGTCTTCCTTACTCATGATCTTAACAGTTTCGTTCGAAGCATGGGTGATAGGATTATCCAATTGAATATTGTATGTACTGTATGGTTGATAACCAACAGGAGAGATTTTCATACTCTCACCCCTTTGATCATGGTATAATTTAATACAATTAAAACATTCTGGACGTGAAAACATGCCAAAAAAAGGGTTCACTCTGGTAGAACTTTTGATTTCCATAAGCATAACAACTGTTGCTATAATAATAGCACTTATGATTTTCTTCGCAGTTTTAAGATCAGAAAAAAGCATAACTAAGCTCGAAGAGTTCCATGATTTTGTAACCCGGTTGGATTTGAATCTCATGAACAATTACAACGAATATTTTTTCATATACCCTCCAAAGGTAGAAGATGATAGAATAATAGTGTACTACTACGATTATTATACAGAACCTTCGACCGTTTCAAGTCTCACAATTAACATACCATCAAATTATAACATCACCATAATCCCTACCTACACTGAATTTATCGACCCACCTACTACGAAAGTTGAGGTTTTCATAAATGCAGTTGAAATATCAACGAACGCTTCCCTCGTCTACATAAATCAACCTGCCGATTGATATTGTGGGAGATGATAATATGATAAGGAAAATTTTCTCTAAAGATAGGCGAAATGGCGACGCATTGATAACAACTATAATTGTTTTGATGATAATTGTTGTTTTCTTGATAGGTTATCTCAATATCGCCTCTAAAAGAGCAGAAGCACACGCAAATTTCAACAAATATGTTGACATGAAAACTTCGATGGCAAATGCCCTTCATGCTGCTCTAATTGTTGCTATAAACAATTATGATGCTCTCAGTGATGTTGCCACAGAACTTGAAAATCTTGACTCTGATGAAAGTTTCGAATCAGTCTTTTCTAATCTATCGAAACGCTACAGTTTTTTGAGCCAAGCCAGTCCTACAATCTTTTCAGATGTTCAGTACTTAAACACGGTAGAATCTCCTGAAGTTTTTTTCAGAACGGCTTATGGCTATCCGAGTGTTTATTATCTGAAACTGAGTGAAGATTATCAAGATTTGATCGTTTCCACTATAAAAGACCAAAATGGAAGGATAATGAACTATCTTGTAGGTAGCGTCGAAAAGACTCCGTTTTATGACGAGATGAGGAAAAAAGTTTACATTGTAAACGATACAGAGTCTGATCCTAACAAGAAATCAAGGTTCCTCCCTGGAGAAGAATTTTACGGAGCGGTCATGACCCAAGGGACTCTGTTTTTCAACAATAGTAAAGGAAACGGAAAAAAAGATGATGATTACGGTGTTCTCTATTTTTCAATTGCAAATCCCACAATTATTTCTGAGATACCAACAGAAGTTTTTCTTGAATTCGCTCCTGATTTCAATCACACGATCGTTGCAAGCGGTAGTGAGTACTTATGGGTTGGACCGGGTAATAATTCAATTGCAACAACTACTTCTGAAGAAATCGCATCTTTCTTTGCCACAGATAGCACTTACAGCTACGTTGGATACAATTGGCAATATCTTGGGAACAATCTTTCAGCGAATACAGTAAAGCCAGAGACTATCTGGAAGGAAATCTGGGATACCAGAGCGAGTACGGTGGCAACTATCGATATAGAGACAGGTTTGTATTTTGATTGGAGTGACTACAATTCACCTGAAATCGAGTCAAAAGTTGAGAATGGTTATACGGTCATAACTATTAGTGATTTAAAAGAACAAGGCAATAAAACTGAAAAAGAAAAGCTATATGAAATAAAAATATTACCTATTTCAAACTCGACGAGCTCAATTTATTCAGAGATAGCAACCGTTACCAAATTCGATGAAGATGAAAAAAAGACCAATCGGCTTGTGCTGAAAAATTTTAATTCCACACTTTATTTCCATATTCTTAATGATACTAAAGGTTCAGTAAACAACGATTTAATAATAGATGGTGAAACAACGAATTACTCCAACGCCGACCTTAAAATAATAACGAACGATTCGATAAAATTTCAACAGAATTTTTTGATTTATGGTCTCAGCGATGTCGGCACAGATGTTCACCTTTCTTTGAACGATCCTATAGTAAGCTTTGTTGCAAGCGCGTGTATAAAGTTTGAAAAAAGTGCTAAAGGCAAAAATGATGATATATACAAAGTTGCAGGTTCTCTTTATGCGTTAAACGGCGCTCTCGCTTATGTTAGGAATAGGAATGGAAATGGAAATGGTGATATGAAACTGTATATGAAACTGTATGCCTTCGGACAGGTTGTAGAAGGTATAACCATTGAACATAAGGGACTTGGAAGTGGAACAATTGGACAAAGAGATATACCTGATTTGAACCCAAACGAACTTGTTGCAGGTGGAGGGAGCTTGAAAAACAACATTGAACGGCATTTCTATTACGATCCAAGGCTCTGGTTCGTGGATTACTTTGTAGATGAAAACATAAAAAGAATATTCATTCCAAGATACAGCATATCAGGCAGGATTTTGAATTTTGTGGGAACTTACGGTTCTGTGATCGTAAGACTCAACTACATGGGCTGGTGATAGTTTGAAAAAAGGCTATTCCTTAGTATCAGTGCTTGTAGCTATAGGCGCTATAGCTATTTTCAGTGTTTTTGCACTGGATATAATTGTGAACATACAGAAAAATATGCTCCGCTTGAAGAATGCTATTCTACTCGATATAGAATTATCACATGTGAGTGCTCAATTACACAGTTTTGTGGCTACACCAACTATCATTCAAACCGTTCAGCTGTCTGATCCATTGACAGAGATATCTATGAATTCAACTTCATCCACGAATATAATTTTTTACACAGTATCAGCCACAAGGCTCGATTACAACAGAACCATAAAGATTTTACAGGTACTTCAATAAATCGTGCAGGAAGGTGAGATTACGAATAAGAAAGGGTTTACTCTTGTTGAGCTTCTTATTTCTCTATCGATAATAACTATAATTTTAATAATAGTGTCCTTAATATTTGTAAGCACACTAAGTTCTGATAAAACATTCAGTATAGAACATGAGAAAACAATCGCATATTATGGTTTGACCAAAGTGTTGAAAAATTATATAACTTATCTGAACACCGATGAACTGAGCACCACAACATTCAACGGAAACATCGTATTTTACTACAAAGAAGTAATCCCATCACTTGAGACCATCGAATTGTATCACTGGCTTTATCCATATAATAACGGAAACACTGTTGAATTTTATTCAACAATAACATCTGTAAATACAACTCCAACCGACGATATAGGGAAATGGGAGAAAATCGTTATACCTTTGAGGACAAATATAGTTTCTTTTTCAGCAACGCCTGTTGAAAACAGGAATTTACGATACCAGGCAATCATAAGTTTAAAGAATGCCATCGCTTATATTGACCTAAATTCAGCTACACTGACTGTCGGTGGTATAGCTTATCCTCCATTGAAATGACGGGGAGATGATACCTTGAAAAAAGGTAATATACTGGTTTCAGTATTGTTTTATCTGACTTTTATAACCATAGTTGTTTTTACGATGTTTGGAAAACTCGAAATAACTAAAAACGAATTTATTGACTTACAAAAAACTGAAAAAGCAAGAATAAACGCCATAAACGCTTCAAATCTTGCAAAAGCTTATATATCAAATTATGCTGATTCTGTATTGGGACTGCTCAGAATT
Organism: Thermotogaceae bacterium; assembly: GCA_029981435.1. GTDB lineage: Bacteria > Thermotogota > Thermotogae > B21-G9 > HyVt-16 > HyVt-16. Next base: position 38,339 of record JARRBB010000011.1, read on the forward strand.
GCTGGATTTTCTTCTCATCAGACTCCACCGTCCGATGATATAAAAATTCCAGGTGATTCGATTGTCAGTGAAATAATGGCAGAAATTGAGAAAAAAAGTCCCGAGATGATCAGTATATTCAAAGATCAAACAAGAGAAGATCATTACGACTGGATCTGGATCGCACATAAAAATTTTGTTGATCAGTCGGATCCTCTGAATTCCATCAATCTAATTAGAATAATAAAAAATGATCAAGAGTATGGCATAGAAGATGTGGTTGAAAATGAAGGTATTTTAGATCTGTTTGCCGTGTTTGCAAAAGACAACAAGAACATTGCCTTGCTACTTTCAAGATCGAAATTCTCGAATAAGAGCTTTATAGTTTACAGCCTGGTTGGAAAAGATACACTTGCAAAGTATGGAACTTTTTTAAACTCATGGCCTGAAGATGGTTACTGGACAAGCAATTACAAATTCTATGGAGATGTCAGATTAAATGAGGAACCTCTGATACATGGTAATCCTGAAATTTTTGGTGATTACTATGCTCCCGATTTGAATGATGATGAAAAAAATTGGAGAGGTTCTGGAAGTTTCAAAATAGAAGGAGAAAATTACTTCATCGGTGGAGATGAACTGGAAAAGTACAACTTCGATGGGATAAGCAAAGATTACGGAAAAGTCCTGGAATTTGGTTCGAGTAAAGGCAACGAATCGGATGAAGGAAATCCATTCACACTTGTAATTGATATTGCAAGAATGAAAGGAGACGCTGACCATAAAAAGTGGGTTGAAAACCTCTATAAGTTGATAAAACCTCAAGGGTATATGAAGGGGTTGTGGATCAGGAACAAGATTGTTAGAATTTTAATCCCTGAAAGATTAAAAGTTGGAAACAGTCATAACGAAATAGAATTTCCTATAAGGGTTTTAGCAGATGTCAACAACGATGGTTTGAATGAACAAGTAGAAATGGCGATAGCAGTTGGAGATACAGAATCCAGCAATTTTTCTAATACAGATGAAATTGTAGTAGCATTTAAAGATGATGAAAATTCCCCAGACATAACTTTGAAATTTCTTGATAAAAACGTGGATACTAATTACAATACCGGTAAGAATTATACAGGTTATTATGTCTATTTCGATAGTTCAACTGGTAACTGGAGAATGTTTGAAAGTCCTATAGCCACAGTTGCTGCTGGAGAAGCATGGCCGGAAGATCTCGATCCTTCTACTCTTGTCGTATATGATGTTAAACTGTTAGATTCTTCTAACTTGGACTTGAATCCCTCAAACAAAATTTATGAAATAGTGGATGCAACAGACCATGAAAACAGAACATCTCCTTACTGGAAGAAATTGAGGATTTACACTAAAGACTTGATAAAAAACAGAGAAAACTTTGTTTTTGAAACTTTTCCATTTCAATTCAACGGTATAATAGACTTCGATAAACACGATGTAATTCTTGGTGATATCTCTGGATCAACCAATGAGGATTTATGTCTTGTGAATGGAAAATACACTGTATATACCAAAAATAATATTTATCAAATTTCATCAATAATCTATCAAGATTATGCTGAAAAAGTGAAAGAAAAATTTGGAGTGAACTTAAATACTGCTGCTCAAATAATAGATAATTATCCGTATAGTTATGGAATCTACGATCTTGGAGATGGTAGAGATTTAATTGACTTTTTAAGAAATAATTCAAGTCAAACAGATGATTTTTTGAATCTAATTTGTGAGGGTGATTACTATGTTATAGGTGACTACGATTATGATAATGAGGATTCTTTGTTGGTAAAGGAAATAAAAAACAATGACAACATCAAGCTTTTTGGTTCTATCTATGTTATAAGCAGGGATAAAGAAAATAGACCGAGAAAATTGAGCACGAATTTTCAAGAGGTAAAAATAAAA
>JARRBB010000055.1 GCA_029981435.1 Thermotogaceae bacterium
GATCTTACCGGCCATAACTGCGGCACCGAAACTGGAAGGATCTAAATTTTCACTTAGAAATTTTATCTTTGCGTTCATGAGATTCAAAAGTGAATCTCTCACGATCGGATTTTTTGAAACTCCTCCCAGCATGGTTATTTCTGGTTCTTCAAGAGAAAGAATTTCTTGGACGCATCTCCAGGCGTCGTAAACACAAAAGGCTACTCCTTCAAGTATCGAACGAGCCGCATCGTTTCTGTTGTTTCCGGATCTGAGATTTACGATTCCGCTGAATGTGTCTTTTTTCATTATCGGTGTTCTTTCAGGGGTTATATAAGGTAAAAACACCACACCATTTGAACCGACAGGACTTTTCAAAGCAAGTTGCGTTAATTCGTCTGCATCTTTGAAACCAAAAGTATTAATTGCCCACTCTATTGCAAGCCCAGCGTTCTGGACTGCCCCCATTATATGGAATCCTTCAATATGCCTAAAATTGTGTATCCTTCTGTCTGTTATCATTGATTGAACTGGTACGACTATTTGACTTCCAGTACTTATGGAAAACATCACACTTTCTGGTTTTATTACCTGAACCCCAAATGCAGCAGCTTCCTGATCTCCAGCACCGTAAACTACTGGAATATCCGGCTTTAGATTGAGAACATCCGCTACTTCTTTCTTCAAGTATCCTCTTACTTCCAACGATTTGTGAATGTTCGGAAATATCCTTTTTGGTATTTTCAACTCTTCGATCAGATCCCAGAACCACTCTCCCTTTTGAACATCGAGCATCAAAGTTGCAGATGCGTCTGTGAGGTCAGTGTCGTAATTTCCAGTTAGCCATCCTCCAACGAAATCTTTTGATAAACAGAATTTGTGCGCTTTTTCTATACTCTGTGGCTCAGTTTTCGAAAGATACAGTAGTTTTACAAGAGTGAATGCGTTGGAAGGCAGACTGCCACAATGTTTTAGAATGATATCATAGTATTTGGCTTCGAGATATTCCACTTCTTCATGACCGCGTGAATCTGCCCAGAGTATGGCTTTTCTGATTGGATTACCTTTTTCATCTATCAGGATCAAACTGTGCATCTGTCCAGATAAGCCTATGGCTTTAACATCTTTAAGATCGTACTTTTTCAAAAGATTTTTAATTCCATCTATCCATCTAAATGGATCGATCTCAGCCTCTCCATTCGGGCCAAAATATGGAGATATTTTCTCTGAGTCTTCAATCACCAGTTTACCTTCATCGTTTAAAATGTTTATTTTGAGCCTGGTTGTGCCGATGTCTATTCCAAGATACATTCACATCACCCTTTGACATTCATAAATCTATTTTTAAAGGGGGATAATATCTTACGTTATAACTAAATCAAATGTATATAAGAAGGGATTATTGTTACAAAATATATGGTCCACAAATTACAGCTATTGGTAATATTTCTAGTGAAAGAAAGTGATAAATCAAATTCATAACCTTTTTCATTCGCGATTTTAACATCTTTTCCAAGAAAATAAAAGTTACCTTTGGCAATATAAAAAAGAAAAAGGCTACACCTCGATAAAATTGATATATAAACCGATCTATAAGGAGGTGTAGCCTTTTTTCTATCCTTTCTTCTTCATTCACTTCGTTTACATTGTTCAAGGTAGAATCTTGACATATTTTGAAACATCTGATAAATTAAGTATAATTTAACTAAGGGGGTATAAAGTGCTTACTTTTGTTACAATTGGTCAGTCACCCAGGTCCGACGTTATTCCTGAATTAATAGATATTATAGGAAAATCTTTTGAATATAAAGAGATAGGCCTCCTTGATTTTCCGGAAAATCTTCAAAGTTTAAAATTGCTTAACATAGAGAGTGGCGAGGAATTTTTGGTTTCGAGACTCAGAGACGGCGAAGAAGTCAAAATGCCAAGAGAATGGGTGGTCCAAAAGCTCAATGAAATTGTTCCTGAAATTGAAGAATTTAAAGTACTTTTATGTACTGAGAATTTCGATCTTCCCAATTTAATTTTACCGGTTAAAATACTGGAGAGTTTCGTCTCTATTTTAAAACCTAAGAAATTAGGTGTTGTTGTCCCAGCAAAAGGACAAATCGATATGGTGAAAAACAAGTGGGAACGTTTGGTTGAAGATCTAAAAATAACCTATTTTTCGCCATATTCAACAGAGAGTGGCGACCTATCTGTTTTGAATGACAGAGAACTAATTGTTCTTGATTGTATAGGATATGGAAAAAAGGATGAGAATTATTTAAGAAGTTACACAGGTGGTATTGTTGTTTCCGCCAGGAGGTTGCTGGCAAATTTTCTGAGAAACAATATACTCTGAGGGGGTGTTCCATGTGAAAAAATTTGTTTTTTTGCTCAGTTTCATTTTAGCTGTTTCTTTAGTTTTTGCAACTCCGAATTACGATGGTGAGATTACGGTGGGAACGGATCAAAATCCTACTACTATGGATCCTGCACTTTATCAAGATCTTGCATCCGCACAGGTTATGAGAAATGTTTTTGAAACTTTGGTTGCATACGATGCTTCAGTGAAAGAGATTAAACCACTTATTGCTGAATCCTGGGAAGTTTCTGAGGATTTGAAAGTTTGGACTTTTAAACTTAAAAAAGGCGTACACTTTCAAAAGGGAAAATTTCAGAATGGTCGTGAAGTAACAGCAGAAGATGTTAAATACAGTTTTGAAAGAGAAATAGAAATATCTCCGATGGTCAGGCTTTACATGGTGGATAAGGTCGAGGTTTTGGATAAATACACCGTGAAAATAACATTGAAATATCCGTTTGCTCCTTTCTTAACTGTACTTACAGACATAGGAGCTGCAATTGTTCCTAAAGAAGAAGCAGAGGGGTGGGGCGATGAGTTTACCCTTCATCCTGTTGGAACAGGGCCTTTCAAGATGGTCGAGTGGATTAAAGACGATCATATGACTTTCATTAGAAACGATGATTATTGGGGAGAAGAGAAGCCTTATTTGAAAAAGGTAACCTACAAATTCATCCCAAACAAGTCTGTTCTTGCAGTTGCCTTAATGAGTGGAGAAGTTGATATAGCGAGTGATATCCTTGATCAAGATATTCCAAAAGTAAAAGCGAATTCGAATGTTGATGTAATAATGGTTCCCGGTGTAAACGTCTATGCTGTTTACATGAATTCAATGCGCGGTCCAACTGTTGACAAAAAAGTTAGAGAAGCAATATTTAGAGCGGTTGATACAGATCAAATAATAAAAGTGCTCTTTCCAAATGGTTCTGGAGTTAGGGCATACGGTCCTATTCCTCCAGGGTCCTGGGCATACAATCCTGATATAAAGGAACTTTATCCTTCTTACGATCCTGAAAAAGCCAAGCAATTGCTGAAAGAAGCGGGATACGATAACAACCTTTCACTTACAATCTACACACCGGAGGATCCTAATAGAAGAAAAGCTGCTATAGTAATGCAATCCATGTTGAAGAAAATAGGTGTTGATTTGAAAGTTCAATCTCTTGAGTGGGGAAGTTTTGTGGCAATTACTTCCAAAGGCGATGCCGATATGTATACAATTGGTTGGACATGGTATCCCGATCCAGAATATTTCATCTTCTACATGTTCCATTCTTCGAGAAAAGGTACATATGGTAATGGTGGAGGTTACAACAATCCAAAAGTTGATGAGTTGATAGCAAAAGGTGAATCAACCGCAGATAAACAAGAAAGGATAAAGTATTATCAGGAAGCTGAAAAATTGATAATGAAAGACATGGTTTACATGCCTTTGTATCATAAAATGGTTGTCATGGGAGTAAATAAAAAAGTAAAAGGATTCACAGTATCACCAGATATGATGATAAGGTTGTACGCACCAGGAACAAACATCTGGATTGAGAAATAAAAGAAATTTGTATAACAAGGGAAGGGAGAGGATTTTTCCCTTCCCTTGTTATTGGGAGGATAATTATGAGAAAGTATCTTATTAAGAGATCTTTGCAGATTATTCCTACTCTTTTCTTTGTGCTTTTTATAACCTTTTTTCTCATGAAGCTCATTCCAGGAGATCCAGCCATGGTCATACTTGGTCCGGAAGCTCGAGCAGAGGATGTGTTGAAATTCAAGCAGCAACTTGGTCTTGATAAACCTGTTCTTATACAATTTTTAATGTACTTGAAAAGGGTTTTAACAGGTGATTTTGGAAAGTCGTTGATTTACAAGCAGGATGTACTTTCCTTAATAATTGAAAGGTTTCCAACAACTTTAACATTGAGTGTGCTGGCACTTTTTATTGCTACAGTAGTTGGAATACCAGCGGGTATACTGAGTGCCATTAAGCACAATACTTTTTGGGATCTTCTGATAACCGTACTTGCTTTAATTGGAATTTCGATTCCCATCTTTTGGTTTGGAATGGTGCTAATTATAGTCTTCGCATTGAAATTAGGGTGGTTACCTTCTGTAGGATTAGGAAATTTAGAGAATGGGCTCTGGGATGTTATTAAGCATTTGATATTACCTTCGTTTGCTTTGGGAATTCTTTCAATGGGTACTATAACTCGTTTTACAAGATCAAGTATGCTGGAAGTACTGAGGCAAGATTATATAAGAACAGCCTATGCTAAAGGTCTAAGAAAACGTTTGATAATCTACAGGCATGCACTTAGAAATGCACTCGTTCCTATAGTGACTGTCATAGGTTTGCAACTTGGTAATTTGCTGGCAGGGGCGGTCTTAACCGAAACTGTTTTTGCCTTACCAGGGTTGGGAAAGCTGATGGTAGATGCCATTATGAGAAGAGATTTTATGCTTGTTCAAGGTGAGGTTTTATTCGTTGCTATCATTTATATATTTGTCAATCTGGCAGTTGATATATTCTATGCACTCATAAATCCCAAAATACGTTTGAGTTATGAGAGGGGATAATTGGTGAAAAGTTTTTTGAGAAGATTTGTCAAAAGCAAATCCGCTGTTGCAGGCTTTTTGATCATCAGCATTAACATTATATTCGCTCTGTTTGCACCCTACATAGCAACACACCAATTTGACGATATGGATTTTATGTACATACTGGCTAAACCAGGTGAAGGTGGTCATATATTTGGTACCGATGATTTTGGCAGAGATATCTTCACAAGACTTGTCTATGGCTCAAGAATTTCATTGTTAGTTGGTGTGATTTCGGTTGGAATAGGGGCTTTCATAGGGTCAATACTGGGAATAATAGCTGGATATTTTGAAGGATTTCTGGGAGCTCTGATAATGAGATTTAACGACGCTCTTCTTTCTTTTCCCTACGTGCTCTTGGCGATAGCTATGATGGCAGTGTTAGGACCAGGTCTTTTCAACGCCATGATAGCCATTGGAATAGTTATGATTCCCAGTTTTGCAAGAGTTATAAGAAGTGCTGTTTTAAATATTAAAGAAGAAACGTTTGTAACCGCTGCAAAAGTCTTGGGTGCTTCCAACATGAGGGTGATTTTTAGCCATATTTTGCCAAATATAGTTCCTTCTTTGATAATATATTCTTCGCTTAATTTCTCGGGTGCCGTTATAAGCGAGGCTACATTGAGTTTTTTGGGACTTGGTATTCAACCCCCTACCCCTTCCTGGGGAAGTATGTTGAGTGAAGCAAAGGATTTCTTACAAGTAGCTCCTCATATGGCTATTTTTCCTGGATTAGCTATATTGATAACCTGTGTGGGTTTTAACTTACTCGGTGATGGTTTGAGAGACATTCTGGATCCAAGGCTCAGAAAATGAACTATAAGGGAGGCACATTTATGAAAGAAAATGAGATAATCAAAGTTATTGATGAAATGAAAACTGATCTTATAAACATGGCGAAGAAGATATTTGAATATTCTGAAATTGCTTTTCAGGAAAAGAAATCTTCAAAACTTTTGGCAGATTTTCTTGAAAAAGAGGGATTTAACGTAAAAAGAGGGATTGCCAATTTAGACACTGCCTTTTTAGCTGAATTTGGAGTTGGAAAACCTAAAGTGGCACTTCTTGCTGAATATGATGCACTTCCTGGTATAGGACATGCCTGTGGCCACAATATGATAGGAGTTATGAGCGCTGGTGCCGCTGTTACCTTGAAAAAAGCTGGAATTGATGCAGGAACAATTGCAGTGATCGGATCTCCTGCTGAAGAAAAAGGTGCTGGAAAGAAAATATTGGTTGAAGCAGGAGTGTTCAATGATGTTGATGTAGCTATGATGATTCATCCAGCAAATATGAACACAGGACATGATATTGCTTATGCATTGAGAGCTTTTAAAATAGAGTACTTTGGAAAGGCTTCTCATGCTGCTTCAAGTCCCGATAAAGGTATAAACGCTCTCGATGCAATGATATCTCTTTTTTCTATGATAGGGCTGATGAGACAGCAACTTCCAGAGAAAGTTAGGATTCATGGAATAATAACCAATGGTGGACAGGCTTCAAATATAATACCGGAATATACGGCGGCCGAAATTACTGTAAGAGCACTGGATAGAAAAACTCTAAATTCTACTGTTGAAAGGTTCAAGAAAATCGCCGAGAGTGCTGCTAATGCAAATCTCTGTAAATACAAAATAACGGAACTGGATTCTATGGATGAAGTTTTTGTCAATGAACCGCTTGCAAGGACTCTGGAGAAAAACTATGAACTTTTAGGATTGAAGGTTTCTGAACGTACCTACGAACAGGGTGTTGGTTCTACTGATATGGGAATAGTTACTCAGACTGTGCCCGGTATACATGCTTATGTTGATATAACTGATGGTGTCGATATTCCAGTTCACACTAAAGAATTTGCACAGGCTGCCAATTCAGAAAAAGGCTATGAAGCGATGATAAAAGCAACAAAAGTGCTAGCATTGACTTGCTATGATGTAATTACTTCTCAGGAACTTTTAGAAGAGATAAAAGCTCATTTCGAAAGGAGGAAAGGTGTTGGCCCTTCTTGAAGTAAAGAATCTAACAGTGGATTTTCATATACCTGAAGGAATTTTAAGAGCGTTAGATGGAATAAACTTCACACTAAGAGAGGGCGAAGTTCTGGGCATCGTTGGGGAAAGTGGTTCAGGAAAGAGCACAACTGCTCTTGCAATAATGAACCTCTTACCCACACCGTCTGGAAAAATAAAGAAAGGTGAAATCTTTTTCAAAGACGAGCCTCTTCTTGCTAACATAGATAAACTCAGGGGAAAAGAGATCACCATGGTTTTTCAGAATCCTTTGAACTCGTTGAATCCATCTTTGAAAATAGGCCAACAGTTGATAGAAGTGCTTCAAGAACATATGGGAATGAATGAGAAGGAAGCTCTATTAGAGAGTATAGAAACTTTAAAAATGATGGGAATACCAGCACCTGAAACCATGATAGATAGGTATCCATTCGAATTCAGCGGGGGTATGAGACAAAGAGTTATGATAGCTATGGCAATGCTGTGCAAACCTCAATTATTGATTGCAGATGAGCCAACAACAGCATTGGACGTAACGATTCAAGCCCAGATATTGCGTATTTTTAAGAATTTGAGAAAATCAACCAGAACTTCCATTATTTTCATATCACATGATTTGAGTGTAATAGCACAAATTGCTGATCGTGTGCTAATAATGTATGCAGGAAAAATTTTAGAAACCAGTGAAGTGAAAAATCTATTTAAAAATCCTCTGCACCCGTATACTCAAGGGCTTTTAAAATCAATACCTGCGTTTTCTAAAACGGAAGGAAAAAAACTCTATTCTATACCAGGTAATGTTCCTAATCTACTGGATCCACCCAGTGGATGTGTTTTTCATCCAAGGTGTCCATATATAAAAGAGATTTGCAAAAAGGCAGCACCTCCTTTGTTCAAGGTTGGAAATTCAAATGTTAGTTGCTGGTTATACAAGGGAGCTGATGAACTTTGAAACTCCTTGAAGTTCGAAATTTAAAAGTCTTTTTTCCAATAAAAGATAAACTTTTCGGTAAACCTGACAAATTTGTAAAAGCTGTCAACGATGTAAGTTTTCACGTAGAAAAGGGTGAGATATTCAGTATAGTGGGTGAAAGTGGAAGCGGAAAATCTACGATTGCTTTCACTTTGATGGGAATTTATAGGAAAAATAATGGTGACATTGTTTTTAATGGTAAGAAAATTGAGAATATTGGAGATTTCGATCTTCTTAGAAAAAGGATCCAAATCGTCTTTCAGGATCCAGATTCTTCACTTGATCCAAGAAAAAGAGTCAGAGATATCATTGGTGAAGGCTTAAAAATACATAAGATAGGAACAAAGGCTGAAATTAACAGGAAGATAGAAGATGTGGTTGAAAAAGTAGGATTGACTCAGGACATCCTTAAGAAATATCCACATGAGCTAAGTGGTGGACAGAAACAACGTGTAGGAATAGCAAGAGCCTTGATCCTGGAACCTGAGTTGTTAATTCTTGATGAACCCACTGCATCTTTAGATGTTTCAATACAGGCACAGATTTTGAATCTCCTAGTGGAATTGCAGGAAAGATTGGGATTAACTTACATTTTAATAACTCACGATTTGAACTTGGTGAAGCACATCTCAGACAGAATTATGGTTATGTATCTGGGGAAAGTCATGGAAATAGGTTCAACAGCTCAGATAATGAGCGGACCACTTCATCCTTATACAAAAGCTTTATTGGCTTCCGTTCCTGTACCAGATCCTGAAAAAAGAAATGAAGATGAGGAAACTCTAACGGGTGAAATTCCAAGTCCTTTAAATCCACCAGAGGGTTGTCCATTCAGGCCGAGATGTAAATACAGTATGGACGATTGTTGGAATGAACTCGAACCAATTGAAATGAAGGAGAGAATAGTATTTTGTCATTTGTATAAAGAGCATGAAAATTCAGGAGGTGTATAAATAGATGTTAGGAGAAGTAATAACCATCTTAGAACTTCTCGATAGTCCAAATGCAAACGCTGAAAAAGTATCAACACTTTTTAAAGAGTACAATGTTGAGATTTCTGTCAAAACCTTGAAAACTTCCAAAGGAAAAACGGATGTTGTGAAGATATTGATTCCAGGAAAAAATGATAGTGCACCAACTCTTGGTATAATTGGTCAGCTCGGTGGTGTGGGAGCAAGACCAGAGTTTTTGGGGTTGGTTAGTGATTCTGACGGTGCAATCGTAGCTCTGGCAAGTGCTTTGAAACTGGCTAAAATGCACAAAGAAGGCGACGTACTCGATGGAAACGTTGTAATATCTACACATATTTGTCCAGATGCGCCAACAGAACCTCATGATCCTGTGCCGTTTATGGGATCTCCGATAGGTATTAAAGAAGTTCTTTTAGAAATGATAGATGAAAAGATGGATGCCATTTTATCTGTTGATACCACAAAAGGAAATGAAATAATAAATGTAAAGGGATTTGCCATATCTCCTACGGTAAAAGAAGGATACATATTAAAAGTTTCAAATGATCTTTTGAATATTCAAGAAAGAGTGAGTGGAAAATTACCTGTTGTTCTTCCAATAACGATGCAGGATATAACTCCTTATGGGAACGATATACATCACATAAATAGTATAATGCAACCGGCCACGGTTACAAAGAGTCCGGTTGTTGGTGTAGCGATAACCACTGAAAGTGCTGTCCCGGGATGTGCTACAGGAGCTTCTCATCCCTTTGATTTAGAATTAGCAGCGAGATTCTGTGTAGAAGTTGCTAAAGATTTTACCTCAGGAAGGTGCAAGTTCTATGATGAGGCTGAATTTCAAAGACTTTTGCAGTTATATGGCTCAATGAGAAAACTTGTGGGATTGGAGGAATAAATTTGAACGAATTTGAGGAACTTGGAAAGAGGATTAGAAGCGTCCGAAAATCAAAAGGAATAACTTTAAGAGATTTGGCAAAGATGGTTGATGTTACTCCAAGCTTGCTGAGTCAGATAGAAAATGGAAAGGTTTCGCCTTCTATGGGCACCTTGAAAAAAATATTAGATGCACTTGGAGAAACGTTATTCTCCATTTTTCAGGATAGGGAAGAAAAAGAAGAGGCGAAGTTTGTTGTTAGAAAAGGTGAGAGGAAGAAAGTCATAGTTTCCGAAGTGCTTCATTATGAGGTTTTAACGACAAAAAATGATTCGTTCATAATGTTTCTGGTGTATCTTGAACCTGGCGAAGGAAGTGGCGAAGATTTCTATGTTCATGAAGGTTTGGAAGCGGGAATGATACTTCAAGGGAAGATGGAAATAACTGTTGGAAACAGAGTGTTCATACTTGAAGAAGGTGACAGCATAACATATCCAAGTAATACACCGCACAAATGGAGAAACATTGGTGAAAAAAGGGCTATAGGGATCTGGGTTGTTAGCCCACCTACTTTCTGATTTTAGGGTATATCATTTAAAAGAAAAAAGGCACCTATATTCTTTATATCATTTCATCTGGGCATATAAGACCGAGTATAATCCAGCTTCTAATTGGATTTTTGTCCGGTTTCTTGATTGATCAAAAAAGTTCAGTAATTTTTTGCAGTTTCAAAAAACTTCTCAACGAAAATGATTCGGATTTTTAAACATTTATCAACATACTCAAGCTTCTGATTTAAGATCCTTCATATACATTCATGATAACAATTCTAAAAGTTATTCCAAGAAATTAAATAACAAAAAAGTCTTAATATTCATACCCGAAATATCCACCAGATTACTTTGTAAAGTCACACCCACAAAGCTTCCTCAAAAGCGTGGAACATAATAGGGTACATAACTTTAAAAGCTTCAGCGTATTTACATCCTATTTTTTCTCCATACACGCTGGCTTTTAATTCAAAATATCCTTTGTAAAGTTCAAGTATCTCACCGCTCACTTGACTTTCATGGGCTGTTACTGCTTCAAACTTCTTTTCCCAGTAATCATCGATACATACAAACTGATTGGGATATGCTGTGAAAAAAAGCGCTATTGGAACAAGTTTGGGATAAAGCATCATAACATGAGCCACAGCTAATCCGCAGTTTTTATGATCGGGATGGGCTTCATATGGTAAGAAAGGATCGACCGTTATAATCAAATCAGGATCTATCAAACTTATGTGTTTTTTCAGATCATTTTTAACATCTTCAATTCTGTATTCCCCACCATCTGGATAATTTAACCAAATGATTTCATCAACTCCCAAAATTTCAGCAGCTTTTTCCTGTTCTTTTTTCCTTATTTCTCTGGTTTCTTCTCTGCTTTTATCACGTATTCCAGCACTTCCGTCTGTAACCATTATGTATCTAACTTTTGCTCCCAAGGATTTTAGCTTCGCTATAGTTCCACCAGCACCTATTTCACCATCATCAGGATGCGGTAAGATACAGAGTACATTCTTATGATCTTCGATTTTTGGAATCGGGAGTATCTTTTTTATGTGATCTATTATTCTTTCATCCATACTTATCATCGACCTCCAATTATCGATTGTAATGTCTTTTCATTTCTTCATTGAACGGTAAATTCAATATCTCGTCTATCACAGCCTGCACCTGTTCAAAAGATTTTGTCCTCGGATCTCTTACCAGTACCTCTTCCAGCTCTTTTCTGTCACCAGTCAAGAACGCTTCAAGCGCCATTTCCATTCTCATCATTCGTGGATAAAGATAGAATTTAACTACTCTTTTTGAAAGTGGAGGATCAATTTTTTCAGGGTGTATACCGTTTTTATCAACTATTACTGGCACTTCAACTACAACATCTTCTGGTATTTCTTTGATTATTTCACCTTTGTTCATTAAATATCTACACTTTATGAAGTTATTTCTGAATTTTTGAACAAAAATTTTCTTTGAACTTCATAACATCCACCTATTAAAACTCCATCATCTTCAAGAATGGCTTTCTTAAAAATTATTTTGCTTACAATTTCTTTAGGAACAAATTTCCTTACAACTCTTAGTATTGGTTCAAGAATCACTTCGAATTGATTTACACTAATACCACCGGCGAATATAACTGCTT
>JARRBB010000012.1 GCA_029981435.1 Thermotogaceae bacterium
ACTTGGTTCAAACAACCAATGTGAATCTAAGTTTTCTCTTTTCAAAGACTTCTTACGTCTCAAACGTCAGTTCAAGAAATTCAACAATTTCATCCGTTACGTTCATGGTTTTTGTGTCGTTAGAAATCTTTTTGAACTTCATTCTGATATCAATTCTGTTATTTCTGCTTTAGCTTCTATCATCACTACTAGTTAACAGCATCGGTCTTTATAAAATAATAGCACTTCTTCTTATAAAAATTATCAAGGTGTAAAATATATTATTGAATAAAATATCTAGGAGGTATATAGAAATGAAAGGAAAAGCAGCTGTATTGGGATTGGACAGAAAAATATCTATAATTGAGAAGGAAATTCCTGAACCGAAAGAAGATGAAGTACTTATAAACGTCAAAGCTTGTGGTGTTTGTAGAACGGACCATCATATTTATCACGGTCAATTCAACATCAAGCAACCTGTAGTACTTGGGCATGAATTTTCAGGAATTGTGGTCAAAGTAGGTAAAAAGGTACGTAATTTTAAAGAAGGAGACATTGTTGCAGCTCATCCAATAATTTCGTGTGGTGAATGTGAATATTGTGTATCAGGCCACAGTAATTTATGTGAAAATGCGAAGGTTCTTGGAGGAGCAGGTGAAGACATATACGATGGTGGTTTTCAGGAATATACAATCGTACCCGAAAAAAATCTAAGAAAATTCAATAATAAAGTAGATTTTGAAGAAGCTGCTTTTGCCGAACCACTTGGTTGTGCTGTAAGAGGTATTCAAAAATCAAGATTGTCTCTCGGCGAAAAGGTTTTAATAGTTGGTGCAGGGCCGATGGGACTGTTGTTAGTACAATTAGCTTCGATATACGGAGCTTCAATGATAATTGTGAGTGAAATTGATGAACAGAAAAGAAAAATTGCAGAACAACTTGGAGCACATATAACTGTAAATCCTAAAGAAGTTAATGTACCGGAGTTTGTTAAAGACATCACCAAAGGTGGAGTTGAGCTGGCTATAGAAGCGGTTGGAAAAGTAGAAACCTTTGAAACAGCTTTTAAATCTTTGAAAAAGATGGGAAGAGCGATGATATTTGGCGTGCCTGGCGATACTGCTGAATATTCCATACCCTTGTTTCCGATATATTATGAAGAATATGAAATTATAGGAAGCTACGCTGTGAGCTATGAAAGTTTCAATATAGCTGTTGAATTATTGAATAATAAACGTGTAAATGTAAAACCCCTGATAAGTCACAGATTTAAACTTGAAGAAATTTTAAGTGCTTTCGATTTGATGGACAAAAACGTTGGACTTAAGAAGATGATAAAAATATAAAGGAAGCATGATTTTTAAATAAAAAGGCCAGCCTTGAAGCTGGCTTTTTTGTCTTAATATTATGAAATCTTTTCATATTTTCTTTTTGCTGTTGCTAAATGCATTACTTGTTCTTGAGTGGCATCCTTGCCTGGTATTATATCGACCAATTCTCCTTCACTCATTACGGCTATTCTATCACTCATCTGAAGAATTTCCGGAAGTTCCGAAGATACCATAATAACTGCTATGCCTTGTAAAGCTAGTTCATTCATAAGTTTATAAATTTCTGCCTTGGCTCCTACATCTATTCCTCTTGTAGGTTCATCAAGTATCAATATTTTTGGTTTTTTAGGCATCCATTTTGCAAGTACAACTTTTTGTTGATTACCCCCTGATAGATATAAAACTTTCTGCTCTATTGAAGGAGTTTTTATATCAAATTCCTTAACAAGTTGCTTTGAAAGCTCGATTTCCTTCTTTTTATTTGCAAAACCTAACCTTGACTTTAACATTTCCAAATTGGCGTAAGCAATGTTTTCACGAATGGAATGTATTAGAATCAGGCCCAGTTTTTTTCTATCTTCTGTAACAAATCCCATCCCTAATTTTATTGCATCCAGCGGATGGTTTATTTGAACTTCTTTTCCTTCTATAAAAATTTTACCAGAGGTTATTTTTCTGAATCCAAAGATACTTTCCATCAACTCAGTTCTTCCAGCCCCCACAAGCCCTGCAAAACCAAGGATCTCACCAGAATAAAGACTGAAAGAAACATTTCTAAATCCATTACCTGTAAGTTTTTCCACCCTTAGTATCTCTTTCCCATGGTCATGTTTACTCTTAGCGAAGAATTGATCTATTCTTCTTCCAACCATCATTTCTACAACTTTTGTTCTGTCAAATTCATTTTTATTGAGAGTACCTATCAATTCTCCATCTCTCAAAACACTTATTCTATCAGCAACTTCTAAAACTTCCTCGAGCCTATGTGAAATGAATATCACACAAACTCCTCTTTCACTGAGCTGTTTCATAGTTTGCAAAAGCTTATTTGCTTCAGCTTCAGATAGAGAAGAAGTTGGTTCATCCATTATTATTATTTTTGCATCTCTTGAAATAGCTCGTGTTATCTCTATCATTTGTTGTATTGCAACAGAATACGAACCGGCTGGTACAGAAGGATCAACTTTAAGATCAAATATTTTCAAAAGTTCCATAGATTTTTTATTCATTTCTCTAAATGAGACAAAAGGTCCATTCAAAACTTCACGCCCGAGAAATATATTCTCAGCCACAGAAAGATTTGGGATTACCGAAAGTTCCTGGAATATCGTTATTATTCCAGCCTTGATAGCTTCTTCTGGATCCTTCCAACTTACTTTCTCACCTTGATAAATTATTTCACCATTATCTGCATGATAAACTCCTGCGATGATTTTCATCAAAGTAGATTTTCCAGCACCATTTTCGCCAACTACAGCGTGAATTTCCCCACTTTTAAAATCCAAGGAAACACTTTTGAGAGCCTGTACCCCAGGGAAGTTTTTACTTATATTTTGAACCTTCAATATTATTTT
Source organism: Thermotogaceae bacterium (assembly GCA_029981435.1). Lineage (GTDB taxonomy): Bacteria > Thermotogota > Thermotogae > B21-G9 > HyVt-16 > HyVt-16. Next base: position 2,885 of record JARRBB010000012.1, read on the forward strand.
TGAATTTTTGTTGTTCATCAGCTCACCCTCACTCTTCTGAATTGATCAAACATAATCGCGAATATTATGACCGCACCTATAGTAACTTGTTGCCAGAATGAAGAAACCTCAAGCAATATAAGTCCATTTCTCAAAACAGCCATTATCGCAGCTCCTAACAAACTTCCTAATATTGAACCTTCACCACCCATTAAGCTCGTTCCGCCGATTATTGTAGCGGCTATAACGTCCAGCTCATATCCCTGACCAGCATTTGCCTGCGAAACTCCAAGCCAGGAGGTCATTAGAAAACCTGAAAACCCTGCAAAAAAACCGGACAAAGTATAAACGAGTATTAGAATTCTATCTTTCTTTATTCCCATCAATGTTGCTGCTTCTGGATTACCACCAACAGCGTAAATTCTTCGGCCAATTATAGTGTTTTTCAAAAAGAAGTGCATTATGACCCCAAGAATCGCCATGTAAACGACCGGCATTGGAAATATACCAAGTTTACCCAATCCATGGAAGGTAAATGATTCAGAGAAGCCTGAAATAGGCCATCCTCCTGAAAGGACGTATGCCAAACCTCTACCAATGCTTAGCATACCCAAGGTACTTACAAAGGGTACAAGCCGTGCTTTTGTAATAAGTATTCCATTTGTAAATCCCATTAAAGCTGCTACACCAAGTGCTACAATAACCGCTAAAAATGAATTCCAACCATAATCGATTACGAGAACACCGATTATAACTCCAGATAATCCAAGAACTGAACCAACAGAAAGATCTATACCAGCTGTTATTATCACAAGGGTCATTCCATAAGTCATTATTGCTATAAAAGACATATTTAAAATGATAGTTAATATGTTGTCCAACGTTAAAAACGATTCCGCGAATATACTTAAAAAAGCCATCAATACAATGAGAATCAGAAAAACTCCTGCTTCTTTGATAGTCATTATCCTTTTAATGATTCTCAGAAAACTTGTTTTTTCAGACATCTGCTGGCCCTCCTATCAATAAAGAATGGCCCGGGACATGCCCGGGCAAAATTCAAAAATCAGACCAATCTTTATCTATTTCTCTTGTAAATTATATCTGCAAGCTTGAGAAATTCATCAACATTCTCTTTTGTAACTACATCGACACCGGTATCAACAATCTTATCACCATTAACTGTTGGAAGAAGTCCAAGAGTCTGTTCAACGCCAAAAACAGCCATGTTGTAAAGAATCATAATAGATTTGAATCCCATATCGAATGGTCTTTGACCAACGAGTCCATCAACATATCCTTGCTTAACAAGTTCGAGTTCCTCTTTGAGGGTATCAAAACTAACTATCAAGAGCTCAGCCGTTCTCTCCGGACCACCGAAAGCGCTTGTAAATGTTTTCACAGGAACGAACAATGGCCATCCACCAGCCATGAACCATGCGTCAAGATCTGGATAAGTCTTTGAAACGTCTGCAATTATTTGAATAGCTCTTGCAGTATCATCGTCGCAGGGGAAAGGATCAGCAACGTAAGTAATCTTTCCAGGTATTTCGTCTTTATGCTGTTCGATGTAGTCTTTGAATCCTTTTATTCTCTCATTAAGATTTAGAGCAGCAAGACCACCTGTGAGTATAGCGATCTTAATTTCAGGATCATCAGGTTTTTGCTGTTTAATTAGCTCGACCATTAGTTTTCCACATTCCCAACCGCCACGATAATTGTTTGTACCTACATAAACGTATCTTCCACTACCAGCCGCAGCATCAGCGTCAAAAGTAATAACAGGAATTCCAGCATCAAGAGCTTTTTTAATCGCGGTTTTTATGGCTTCAGCATCATTTGGAGAAATTGCTATACCGTTTACTCCTTTAACAACATAGTTGATAATTGTTTGTACCTGCTTCGCAGCATCTGCTTCAACTGGTGCGTCAAAAAATGCTTTTACCCCTATCAATTTAGCAGCAGCATTCATACCATTTTCTACCGCGTACCAGTAGGGATTGTTGAGGGATTTTGGGCAAAGCAGGAAAGAAAGCTGAGCAGTAAAAGCCATGCTAACGATAAAAATGAAAAGTAACAACCATACCAATTTTCTCATAAAGCTCCCCCCTTAAAATAAAGTTGGTTTTTATTACTTTTATATTCCGTTAACATTTTCTTTATTATACCATATTTATACTAATTTCAAAATTTCTTTCTATTTAGTGATTTATCGGCTCTTTTCAAAAACTTTCTGTAATCCTTTCTTTTATTTGTTGACATCTAATTAAATTTTTAGTAAAATATTTCTGATATATCAAACATCAAATACCGGGTGACAATTTAATGAGAAAAAAACTTGAAATATCACTTGTTAGAACAAAGGTTTATGATTTATTAAAAGAAGAAATACTCAGCGGTGAAATTCATCTCGGTCAACGATTAAATGTAAGGAAATTATCAGAAGAGCTTGGAATAAGTCCAACTCCTGTAAGAGATGCTTTGTTAGCTCTTTCAGCTGATGGATTAGTGAGAGTAGTCCCAAGGGTTGGATTTTTTGTCACTGAGCTAACCGAAAACTACATAAACGAAATTATAGAGAGTCGAATAATGGTAGAAAGCTTTTGTTTGAAAAAGTATTTTGATGAAATAAGAAACTCTCCAGATATTTTAAAGCTTTATGATGAAGTAAAGAAAGTGATTGATACAGAGAATAGAAAACTGTTTGATGAGTCTGATGAGGTTCTTCATATGTTGATAGTAAAAAGTTCTTCAAATAAAACCATTATAGATTTTTATGAAAAACTTTGGGATAAGATAGATCTGGTTAGGCATTTGAACAAAAGATATTTAGATTCAAACAAAGAGCATTTATCGATAATAGAAAGTATTTTGAAAAACGAGAAAGAAAGTGCTATTAAATTTCTTTTAAGGCATATAGAAAACGTTAAGGATGAAACTTTAAAGAATTTGAAAACAAGTAAGGTGACAAAATGAAAAAATTGTGTTTTGGAATCGTAGGATGTGGTAATGTAAGCAAAATCCATGCTGAGAGCATTGTAAACCTTCCCAATTCAAAATTGGTAGCTGTAGTAAGTAGAACCGAAAGTAATGCAAGAAAATTGGCCAAAGAATATAATTGTGATTATCACATTAATTTAGATTCATTTTTGAAAAGAAAAGATATAGATGTCGTAGTTATCCTTACTCCCAATGGCCTTCATGCAGATATTGGTATTAAAGCTGCAAGATTTGGGAAACATGTTGTGGTTGAAAAACCTATAGACATAGATTTAAAAAAAGCAGATGAATTAATAAGTGAATGTGAAAAAAACGGTGTAAAGCTCAGTGTAATTTCTCAAAGAAGATTTTCAGATGCTGTACAAGTAGTAAAGAAATACATAAATAAAGGTGAACTTGGAAAATTAAATTTCGGCAATGCGCTTGTAAAATGGTATAGAACTCAAGAATATTATGACAGTGGTGCTTGGCGAGGAACTTGGGAATTTGAAGGTGGAGGAGCTTTAATAAATCAATCTATACATTACGTTGACCTTCTCCAATATCTTGTTGGCCCCGTTGATGAGGTTTTTGCATATATGGCTACGAGATGCCACAACATAGAAGTTGAAGATATCTTAGTTGGCGCTTTGAAATTCAAAAATGGTGCTCTTGGCTTAGTAGAGGCTAACACAACTGCATATCCTGGATTTGAAGCACGTGTGGATATATATGGTGATAATGGTTCAATCATAATAGTGGATGACGAACTTGATAAATTAATGATAAAAGGTAAGAAGGAGATCAGTTCCACCAGGAATCAAAAAAGTCTTACAGGTGCTTCTAATCCACAAATATCTTTTGAACTTCACAAAAGACAATACCAAGACATAGTGGATTCAATAATGAACAACAGAAAACCTTCTGTTGATGGAATAGCTGGTAGAAACACGTTGGCTGTAATTTTAGCTTTGTATGAATCTGCAAAGGCAGGTAAAACTGTAAAAGTAAATCTCATTTAAATAAGGAAAAAGGAGGAAAAAATCATGTCAAACATCAAAATTTCTTTCATAGGTGCTGGTAGTGTTAGATACACATTAAAGCTCATTGGAGATCTCTGCAAAACTCCTGAGTTGAGTAATGTTACTGTGACTCTAATGGATATTGATGAAGAAAGATTGGAGGCTATTTACAATCTTTCAAAAAGGTATAACGATGAACTTGGAGCGTCACTAAAGATTGAAAAGACAACAGATCTTCAAAAAGCACTTGATGGTGCTAGTTTTGTTATAAATACAGCACTTGCCAGAGCAGAAGGACATGAAGATGGATATGTTCAGTACGAGATGATGAGGGATGTAGGAGAAAAGCATGGTTATTATCGTGGTATAGATAGTCAAGAATTCAATATGGTATCGGATTACTATACGATAGGCGGATTTAATCAATTGAAGATGTCACTTGAGATAGGAAAAGCTGTTGAAAAATACTGTCCTGATGCTTACTTGATTCAAACAGCAAATCCCGTTTTTGAAATAACACAACTTGTTTTGAGGCAGACAGGAGCCAAAATAATAGGTTTTTGCCATGGTTTCGGCGGGGCCTTTGAACTTTTTGAAGCTCTGGGTTTGGATAAAAATAAAGTTGACTGGCAAGTCGCAGGTGTTAATCATGGAATCTTTTTGAACAGGTTTGTCTATAAAGGCGAAAATGCTTATCCCCTTCTTGAAAAATGGATAGAAGAAAAATCTTCTCAATGGGAACCTAAAGATCCATGGGATACTCAATTGAGCCCTGCTGCTATAGATATGTATAAGTTTTATGGAATGATTCCAATAGGAGATGCTCCAAGAAATGGCAGCTGGAAATATCATTATAATCTTGAGACTAAAAAGAAGTGGTATGGAAAATTCGGTGGAATAGACAATGAGGTTGAAAGACCTAAATACTATGAAAAACTCAGAGAAATAAAAAGAAAACTCATAGAAGTTTCAAAAGATCCAAAAATAAAGCTCACGGAGCTCTGGCCAGAGGAATTTACAAAAGACAAATTGAGTGGAGAACAGCAAATACCATTTATAAACGCTTTAACGAATGGGAAAAAAGTAAGACTGTTTTTGAATATACTTAACAACGGAATAATATCTAAAGTACCTGAAGATGTAGTAGTGGAGGTACCTGTTTGGGTTGATAAAACTGGAATTCATCCAGAGAAAATAGAACCAGATTTAACAGATAGAATCAAAAAATTCTTTCTCTTACCGAGGATAATGCGAATGGAAATGGCCCTTGAGGCTTTCGTAACTGGTGATAGGAAGGTACTGGAAGAAATCCTCATCAGAGATCCAAGAACAAAATCATACGAACAGGTTAAAGCTGTTATAGATGAAATATTAGATCTACCTTTCAACAAAGAAATGAAGGAGCATTATTCCAAGGTTTAAAAGAGATAGATGATGTACCTCAATCTTTGCTGACGTGATATCAAATTATTGCTGAAAATCTCAAATATAAGTCTTAGGGAGGAATTAAATGCTCAGACCTCAGCATAATGGAATTAGAAACGTTTATGATCTCAGTGGGATATGGGAGCTTGAAGTTAAAGGAAGAAAAAGGCCTATAACTGTTCCTGCAAGCTGGAATGAGCAGTATCAGGATCTTTGCTATGAAGAGGGACCTGTCGTTTACAAGAAATTTTTCTATGTACCTGCAGACTTTAGAGGCAAAAAAATCAGGATTTATTTTGGAGCTGTGAACACTGACTGTATTGTTTATGTGAATGGAAATAAAGTGGCGGAGAATCATATAGGTTATCTTCCTTTTGAGGCAGACATAACTGATTTTACAAGATTTGGAGAAGAAAATATTCTTGAAGTGAAAGTGGAAAACCATTTAAAAACCGGTTCATTTCCAGCAGGAAAGACACCTCCCAAAGACCTACTTATAGGTTCACCAGATAGTTTTCCAGCAACTAACTTTGATTTCTTCCCATATGGTGGAATCATAAGAAATGTAAATTTAGAAGTTTGTAATCTTGAGAAAATAACAGATGTATCTGTTGACACAAGCACCTCAAAACCAGAGAAAAGACTTGGAATTGTGAAGTTAAATGTCAAGGTTTCTGAAAGCTCTATTGGAAAGATTCTCGAAATAGAATTAGCTTCTAAGAAAAAAGAAATAGAGATTGTGAAAGATTCTATCGATACCGAATTCAAAATAGAGAACGTAAGATTCTGGCGATTGAATGCCCCATATCTTTATAAGTTAAAGCTTAAAATAAAGGATAGTGAAAAGCTTCTTGATTATTATGAACTCAAGATAGGTATAAGAACCATCGAATGGGATGAAAAAAAGTTGTATCTGAACAAAGAACCAATTTTCCTGAAAGGTTTTGGAAAACATGAAGAGTTTCCTATACTTGGACAGGGTACTTTTTATCCAATGATGATAAAAGACTTCAGTTTACTGAAATGGATTGGAGCCAATTCATTCAGAACCTCGCATTATCCATACAGTGAAGAGTGGCTCGATCTTGCAGATGAGCTTGGAATATTGGTGATAGATGAAGCACCACATGTTGGCGTAACCAGATATCATTACAATCCAGAAACAGAAAAGTTAGCAGTCGACAATGTGAAACGAATGATAGAGAGGGATAAAAATCACCCATCGGTTATTATGTGGAGTGTTGCAAATGAACCTGAATCTAATCATCCAGATGCTGAAAGTTTTTTCAAAGCACTTTATGAAACTGCGAAGCAGTTGGATAAAACCAGGCCAATTACTTTAGTGAGTTGTTTGGACCAGCCTGATGCTAGAACAAGAGACGTAGCATTGAAATACTTTGATATAGTTAGCATCAACAGATACTACGGTTGGTATATCTTTCAAGGTAGAATCGATGAAGGTTTGAAAGCCTTAGATAAAGATGTAGAAGAACTTTATCAGAGGCACAAAAAACCAGTGGTAGTAACAGAATTTGGAGCAGATGCGATAAGTGGATATCACTATGATCCACCACAGATGTTTTCAGAGGAATATCAAGCTGAGTTAGTGGAAAAAACGATAAAACTTCTGAGAGAAAAAGATTTCATTGTTGGTATTCATGTTTGGGCATTTGCTGATTTCAAAACTCCACAAAATATTAGAAGACCAATATACAACCATAAAGGTGTTTTTACGAGAACCAGAGAACCCAAATTGACTGCTCATGTTTTACGTAAGTTTTGGAATAATGCTTTTTGAATCTGGTTTTAAACCAGATAACTAAAATTATTAAGGGAGGGGATTTTTTATGAAGCGGCATTTAGTAGTGTTAGTTGCTGTACTGATACTATCATTCGTTGCAGGTGCAGTGAAATTAAGCATGTATGTCGGCGATGAAACCATGGCCAGAGTAATGAAGACTGTTACGGAAGCATACGTTAAGGAGAATCCAGCTGTAGAATTCGATATCATTGCTCTTCCGTATTATGGTGGTTTCATGCAGAAAGTTTCTTTGTCAATAATGAGTGGAGATGTTCCAGATTTAATCCAGGTTACAACAGCCTACGCACCCCAAGTAAAAGAATATTTGCTAAACTTAACACCTGACATTGAAAAAGCTCTTGGAATGACATCAAAAGATTATTTAAGCTCAATCTTTGACGTTACAAGTGTTTACATGACGCAAGAAGATGAAATTAAACTTATTCCATTGGAATTCACCATAACCGGAATTTGGGTAAACAAAGATATGTTTGAAAAAGCAGGAATAAAATACCCCCCAACAGGCGGAAAAGATGAGCCTTGGACTTGGGAAGAGTTCAAAGATTTACTGGGAAAAGTAAAAAAAGCAAACAGAATACCCTATGCGCTTTCATTCGATTATTCGGCAGACAGGTTCTTCAATTACCTTGCTCTCTGGAATGTGAAAGTCTTAGAAGACGACACAAGTTTTGTTCTCGATAAATATCCAGAAGCTGTAAAGGCAATAGAGGAATTTATAGATTTGTTTAAGAAAAATCTTGTTCCAAAAGCTGAGTGGTTGAGTGGTCAAAGTGCTCAACAAGATTTCTTTGGTGGCAGAACAGCGGCATATTGGTCTGGAAGCTGGCAATGTAAAAATGCACTTGACATGATGAAGGAAACAAACAAAAACTTCGATGTGGCTTATGTTCCGATGATGAAAGATTGGTTTGGTGTTCCTGGAGGTAGTTTCTTGGGAGCTTTCAAGACTGGTGACAAGGAGAAAGAAGCCGAAGCCAAGAAATTCATAACTTGGCTGGCTAATAAAGATAAAGGATATGCTGTTTTCTTAAAGGAAGGTCTATATCTTACTGCGTATAAAAATCATGTAGTTGATTATGGAATACCCGAATTCAACAAATGGGCAAACGAAGTTTTCTCGAAGCTTGGTGAGCGTTCACCAGTATGGACAGCAACGACCAGAGCGAACGTTATTTGGAGCAAACTTTATGATGTAGTAAGAAAGCAGCTGGCTTTAGGAATAACCGGAGAAGTTACCGCAAAAGAAATTGTTAATAATCTCAAAAATGAATACGAAAAAATAATTTCTGAAACATCTAAATAAATTTTAATAACAAGCCATCCTGCAAAAGGATGGCTTGTTATTTAATATAAAGGAGTGCACACGGTATGAGAAGTGGTAATATAAATATTGTCAAAAATAGATTCGTTTTTGTGATACCTGGTTTGATCCTCTTTACTTTATTTGCCTTGATTCCTATTTTTTCGGTTTTTGTTATGGGGTTTACATCGTGGGATTTACTTCATCCTATAAAATTTGTAGGATTAAGGAACTTCAAGAATATGCTTCATGATAAGTGGTTTTGGAATTCCATATTAGTTTCATTTAAATTCATGGGAATTTCTGTTCCGTTGATATTTGTTTTGTCATTAGCGCTCGCACTTGCCCTATATAAAGAAGACAGATTTTCCAGAATTTTCAGAGCCTTCTTTTATTGGCCCTATATGATACCAGCAGTTGTTGGAGGTACTATGTGGAAGTGGCTTCTTTCATATGACACCGGGTTGCTGAATTATATACTTTTAAAATTGGGGTTAGAACCGATTTCATGGCTTGAGGAATCTACAAATGCTCTAATTTCAGTCTCTATAGCACAAGTTTGGATATTAGCAGGTTTTATGATGATGATATTTATAACAGGTTTGCAGAATATACCAAGTGAATATCAAGAAGCCGCATTTGTAGACGGAGCAACCAAATGGCAAGTTTTCTGGTATGTAATATTTCCGTTGCTTAAAAATACAAACATTCTGGTTTTAATAGTTTCAATTGCATATTGTTTTAGAAGTTTTACAATTGTTTACATAATGACAACTGGTGGTCCTGGTTATGCAACTACGGTTGCTCCATTGTATATATATCAAAGGGCTTTTACCGAATACAGAATTGGTTATGCTTCTGCTTTATCTGCAGTGGTTTTAATAATTGCTCTTGTGATTGCCTTGATAGTTCTAAGAGTTAGAAAATCAGACTAAACAGGAGGAACATAATTTATGCTTAGGAAAACATTCATAATAATTTTAGTTATAATTTTTATGCTCCCAGTATTTTGGTCAGTTATTTCATCATTCAAAAGTATAAGCGAAATTTATAATTATCCACCAACAGTATTTCCAAGTAAAATATCTTTTGAAGGATACTTAAGGGTTTTCAAAGATTATAATTTCATGACATATTTAAATAACACATTGTTTGTGGCTGTAATTGCAACGGTGATAACAGTTTTGGTTTGTATTATGACAGGATATGGATTAGCAAAAGGTAGCTTCCCTGGTAAACAGCTTTTAACTAATGCAATGTTAACAACTTTATTCATAACTGCTCAAATAATGATGGTGCCTCTTTTCATAGTTATAAAGAAATTGGAATTGGTTAACAGCCTTTGGGGATTGATAATTCCCGCTGTTTATACCCCGACAGGAACTTTTACTGCTATTCAATATATGAAAGATATTCCAGATGAACTAATGGAAAGTGCTAAAATAGATGGTGCTAACGAATGGCAAATTTTTTGGAAAATCATTATGCCCTTATCTAAGCCTTTAGTAGCAGCTTTAGCAATCTTTTCATTCACCTGGCGATGGAACGATTTTATTTTACCTTTAATAGTTATAAACGATAGCAAACTTTACACTATTCAGCTTGCGTTATCAAGTCTCCAGGGTCAGTATAGTATTCCTTGGAATGCAATAATGGCCTTCTCAACTTTAGCAATAGTACCAACACTGGTGATATTTTTGTTGTTCCAGAAGCTTTTTATGAGAGGCCTTATGGCTGGAGGGTTGAAGTATTAAGGAGATTTACAAATTTTTATAAGGGAGGTGTTTAAAAATGAGGAAGTTCTTAGTAGTTCTTGTTTTATTAGTAATTGGTACTATGTTTCTTTTTGCAGGTCCGATAATATTAAGAGCTGCTGATGATCATGCTGAGGGATATCCAACAGTAGAAGGATTAAAAGTTATGGCAAGAGTTATCGAAGTTATGACAAACGGAAAATACAAGGTGGAAATTTATCCAAGCGCACAGCTGGGTTCAGAGAAAGAGACAGTTGAACAAACAATACTTGGTGCAATCGATATCAACAGAGTTTCTATTTCACCAATAGTAGCCTTTTATGAACCAATGGGCGTCTTTTCGATGCCGTATCTTTTCAGAGATCAGGAACACATGTGGAAAGTTCTCGAGGGGTCTATTGGTGAAGAACTTTTAAAAGGGCTTGAAGAAGTAGGGCTTGTTGGTCTCTGTTATTACGATGCAGGTGCGAGAAGCTTTTACACGGTAAAAAAACCCGTACTTAAACCTGAAGACCTCAAAGGTATGAAGATAAGGGTACAAAAAAATCCAGTTATGATCAACCTGATGAAAGTGCTTGGTGCTTCACCTGTTCCGATGGCTTTCGAAGAAGTGTATACAGCTCTTCAAACAGGCGTTATAGACGGTGCTGAAAACAATCCACCAAGTTATTATGAAACAAGACATTTTGAAGTAGCTAAATATTACAGTTTAGATGGTCATACAAGAATACCGGAAGTTGTTGTTGTTTCAAAAGTTCTTTGGGATCAGTTAACCCCTGAAGAAAAAATAATTTTCAAGACAGCGGCTATAGCATCAGTTGAGTACGAGAAACTTCTCTGGAATCAATGGGAAGAAAAAGCTATGAAGGCTGTTCAAGAAGGTGGAGCACAGATATTCTACCCTGATGTTACTCTTTTCCAAAAGGCGGTTCAACCATTGTACGATCAGTATCCACAGTATAAAGAACTAATAGAGAAAATACAGGCAGTTAAATAATTCGAATTAATAACCCGGGGGTACTCCTCCGGGTTATTGAAGGAGGAAAAGTTATGAAGTTTCTCAATAAAATTTCAGAGATTTTGGAGAAAATCATAACTTATTTTGCTATAAGTGGTCTTGCCTTTATGTTGATTATTATTTTTTATCAGGTTGTTGCAAGATATATTTTCAACAATCCACCAACTTGGTCTGAAGAACTTGCACTTCTTGTAATGATATGGATATCGCTTCTTGGAGCAGGTATAGGCTTCCGTAAGGAAATACATATGAAAGTTGAGCTTTTTATAAATCTGTTTCCTAATTGGCTTAGAAAGATTCTCGAAATAGTAGTTTTGATACTCTTAGGTTATTTTGGATATATGATGACAAAGTACAGTTACATCTTATCGATAAGACTACCAAATAAAATGCCGGCAACGGGGATACCTGTCTGGTGGATGTATATTCCCGCTATGATATGTGGAATTTTGATAATATTCAGTGTAGTAATAAGAATAACGGTTGATTTGATTTTTGGGGGAGAAAGAAAATGAAAATAAGAATAAAAATTCCATCTTTATTGACTTTGATAGTTATTATTATACTAACTGCAATTATTCTTTCGCTTTTTCTGAAACTCCCTTTCACTCGAAACATTTCTCGAAATGATGCAGGAACGACTATTTTACTTTCAACATTCTTTTTAACGATATTAAAGGGTATGCCTGTATCGGTTTCTCTTGGATTGTCTTCACTTTTAACTGCTTTTTATTTAAGACTGCCAGCGATGGTTATATTTCAAAGAATAAGTGCCGGTATAAATTCTTTTTCACTTATAGCGATTCCTTTCTTCATACTTGCAGGCCAAATAATGGCTGATGGTGGTATAGCTCAAAAAATAGTTGAATTTTCAAATATATTGGTTGGAAGGATAAGAGGCGGGCTTGCTATGGTCAACATAGTAGCAAGTATGTTTTTTGGTGGGGTTTCAGGTTCATCGGTAGCAGATACTTCATCAATTGGCGCTTTGTTGATACCTATGATGGTTAAAGAAGGTTACGATAGAGAATTTTCAGTTGCAGTTACTATCACTTCTTCAACACAAGGGATAATAATACCACCGAGTCATAACATGATAATTTATTCACTTGCAGCCGGAGGAGTTTCCATTGGTGCGTTGTTTATGGCGGGTTATATTCCCGGGATAATGGTTGGAATTGCACAGATGATCGTTGCATACATAATATCAAAGAAACGAAATTATCCAGTGGCTGGTAAGGTAGGTTTTAAAGAAGCTTTGAAAATAACAAGAGACTCAATACTTGGTCTTTTAGTTGGATTAATAATAATCCTTGGTATAATCCTTGGAATATTTACTGCAACTGAAGCTTCTGTTGTTGCAGCGGTCTACGCGTTGATAATAACCATGTTCGTTTACAAAACTATGGGATTAAAAAAACTAATAGAAGTTTTCAAAAGCGCTTCAATAACAATTGCAATGGTTTTATTCCTAATAGCCAATGCATCAGCCTTTGGTTATTTGATGGCATATTTGAGAATACCGACTACTATTGCCCAGGCACTTTTGAGTGTTACAACTAATAAATACCTTTTGATGTTGTTGATAAATGGGGTTCTTTTATTACTTGGAATGATAATGGACATGGCCCCCTTAATATTGATAGTTACTCCTATACTTCTTCCGATTGTTACCAAATTTGGATGGTCACCTATTCAATTTGGAATAATATTAATGCTGAACCTCTCAATAGGTCTTTGCACTCCACCGGTTGGTAACACCTTGTTCGTTGGTTGTGCCGTGGGAAAAACAACCATTGAAAAAACTGTAAAAGCTATGTGGCCTTTTTATATTGCCATGATTATTATTCTCTTACTTGTTACTTATATACCTTGGTTTACAATGTTTTTAGGTAGCATATTTGAAAGATAAACTTATAATCTGGAGGTGGGTTATCTTGAAAGCTGATATAGGTTTAATAGGTCTTGCAGTTATGGGACAAAATTTGGCACTGAATATAGCTCGTAAGGGGTATAATGTTGCCGTTTACAACAGAAGCCCGAAAAGAACTGAAGATTTGTTGAAAAGGGTTAAAGATGAAAAAATAACGCCCGCTTATGAGCTGAAAGAATTTATAGATTCGTTGCAAAAACCAAGGAAGATAATATTGATGGTTAAAGCTGGGAACCCTGTTGATCAGATGATAGAACAACTTTTGCCTTATTTAGAAAAGGGAGATTTGATAATCGACGGTGGAAATTCACATTATTTGGATACAAATCGAAGATTGAAAGAATTGTCTGAAAAAGGGATTCTTTTTCTTGGAATGGGTGTGTCAGGTGGTGAATATGGCGCTCTTCATGGTCCATCTTTGATGCCGGGTGGAAGTAAAGAGGCATACGAAATGGTGGAAGAAATCTTGTTGAAAATAGCTGCAAAGAGCGATGAAGGTCCTTGCTGTACATATGTTGGTAATACTTCCGCTGGTCACTTTGTTAAAATGGTTCATAATGGTATCGAATACGCAATAATGCAGGCTATTGCAGAAACCTATGATATCATGAGAAAAATTCTGAAGATGGATGTAAAAGAAATAGGAGATGTCTTTGAAAACTGGAACAAAGGAGAATTAAATTCTTTCTTGATAGAAATTACATACAAAATTATGCGTAAGATAGATGAAGAAACAGGCAAACCGTTAGTTAATTTAATACTGGACAAAGCGGAGCAAAAAGGAACAGGGAAATGGACAGCTCAAGCAGCTCTTGATCTTGGGATACCTACACCATCACTGAATTTTGCTTTAATCGCCAGAGTAATTTCTAATTTTAAAGAGGATAGAGTAAATTTGTCTAAGATTTTTGAAAAAAGAATCCTATCTGTTTCCATTGATAAAGTAAGATTATTAGAAGACCTCGAAAAAGCTTTACTGTTTTCCATTTTCATATCTTTTTCACAGGGATTATGGCTTATTTCGCAGGCATCGGATACTTACGATTATGGGATAAATCTCTCAGAAGTTACAAGGATTTGGAAGAATGGTTGTATAATACGTGCGAAAATGTTAGATTTTTTAAAAAATATATTGGAAGAAGATAAATCGAATGTCTACCTTTTGAAAAGTGAAAAGGCCCTTTCTTTTCTAAAAGAAAAAGTTGATTCTGTTATCAATGTTACAGAGGTAGCAAGAAAATTTTGGGTGCCAACCCCTGTTCTAAACTCCTCACTTGACTTTTTATTTAGTATGATTGAAAGAAATCTTCCGGCAAATTTAATACAGGCCCAAAGAGATTTCTTTGGTGCTCATACATTTGAAAGGATAGACAAAGAAGGTATTTTTCACGTCGAATGGATCGAGTTGGATTGAAAACGAGGAGGTGTAATTTTATGAAAATAGGTGCAAGGGATTACAGAGAAGGTTACAATGAAATTGTAAAACAAGGTGATATGAAATTCGTGGAGTTCGGAATTTTGAAATTGCCAAGAAAAGGTGAATTTGAGCTTTTTGAGCATGATAAAGAATCTGCTTTGATACTTCTAAATGGTCAGGTTATTTTTGAAGTGAATGAAAAACCTTATAAAACGGGTATAAGGAAAGATTTGTTTAATACCAATGCCTGGGCTTTATATCTTCCAAAGGGTTTAAAAGTGAAAATAAAAGCCCTTGCAAATTCTGAAATTGCTGTAGCGAAAGCTCCAGCTGTTAAAGAAGGAAATGAGGTTTTCATAACCCCTGATATGGTTAAAGTTAAATCCGTTGGTGAATGGAATTGGAGAAGAGATGTGAAAAATATTATCGATTCCTCAATTCCATCAGAACATTTCATAATAGGTGAGACTGTTAATCCTCCGGGAAATTGGTCAAGCTGGCCTCCACATAAACATGATATAAACGATTATCCAAATGAAATTGATATGGAAGAAGTGTATTATTTCAAGGTAAACCCACCAACAGGATTTGGAGTTCAAAGAATATACGATGTTGATTTCAGTGAAATATACGTTGTTGAAGACGGAGATACAGTGTTGATAAAAAGAGGTTACCATCCAGTTGCTGCTGCTCCAGGACATCAGGTTTACTATCTGTGGATTTTGGGCGGTGAAGAGAGAATACTGCTACCAAATGATGATCCGAAATTCAAATGGCAAAAACATCTGGAACCTCTAATCAGAGAAATTAAGAGAGGATGATCAATTTGGATAAAAAAGAAGTTTTTATCCTGTTTAATGAACATTTGGGAAGAGGTTATTCGATATATGAAAAATCCTTCAAAACAAAGGGAAATTTTGCACTTTTTATGGTGAAAGGAAATAAAAAAAAGGAATTAGTCTTGACTTCAAAAACAGATGATAAAAAAGGATTTGATGTGATTAAAAAGGATAAAATAAAAGATTATTACTTCCATTTCTGTGAACTATCTCACAAAAATGCAGATACATTGAAGAAAATTTTCCCTAATCTTAATCCAATTCCTTGCTTAAATAAAGCTTCATTTGGAACTGGAGACAGGCTTGGAATTACAACACCCGGCCATTTACGTGCTTTTGATAATTCAAAATTGTTTCCATTTTTGGCACAACAATCTGTTCGCGAAAATGAAAGAACAAGAAGAACCTGGAAAGATGTTCTTAATGACGTCGTGTGGGGAATTTTTCAGGAAGGTTATGAAGGAGAATTTGGTGCAGATGCTGATCATATAAAAGAAGAAAAAGATCTTTTAGAGGCTATCGCTGAAGGTTTTACAATGTTTACAATCGATCCATCAGACCATGTTAGAGAGCTTTCTAAATTGTCTGAAAACCAAAAAAATGAAATCTATCAGGAAATTCTGAAAAAACACAACGTTAATAAGTATCTTGAAAAAACTTACAAAATAGATGGAAAAATCCTGAACTTCGATGAAAAAACTCTTAGAGACGCGGCTGTCGTTTATTTTGATGCTATAGAACATGTTGAAAAAATGTACAAGGTTGTAAAGAAGAAAGTAAAAATGTTTGATTTTGAAATTTCAGTTGACGAGACTGAAACTCCTACAAGTCCATTGTTTCACATATTCATAGTAGAAGAACTCAGAAGAAGAAATGTTGAGTTTCAAAATCTCGCGCTCAGGTTTGTAGGGGATTGGCAGAAGGGAATAGATTACATTGGAGATATAGAAGAGTTCAGAAAGGAAATAAAAATCCACTCGGAAATAGCCAGAAATTTCGGTGGCTACAAATTATCACTTCATTCTGGAAGTGACAAATTTTCTGTTTATAAGTATTTTTCTGAAAGTACAGAGGGGTTCTTTCATGTTAAAACAGCTGGAACGAGTTATCTCGAAGCTATAAAAATTATAGCAATTCACTCGCCAGAGCTTTATCGTAAAATACATAAATTCGCTCTAAAGGTTTTTAATAAAGACAAGGCGTCGTATCATGTAACCACAGATCTTTCAAAAATACCAGATATTGACTTGTTAAAGAACCAAGAATTACCCAAACTTTTTGAAATCGATTCAGTGAGGCAATTGATCCATATAACTTATGGATCTGTTTTGAATGCAAGGAATGAAAAAGGCGAATATCTTTTCAGAGACAATCTTTACAAGATAATGTTTGATTATGAGGAAGAGTATTACGATTCGATAGCCAGACATATTGGTAAACATCTCGAATTACTTGGTTATTAACTTTCGAGGAGTGATTATATGTTGTACAAAGAAAAATTAGACAGTTTTTTGAGTTTAGAAGACATAGAAGAAATTTTAGAAGAACTTTTTCAAGACATCTCAAAAGTAAAAAAAGCTTTGTTAGTGCATCCCGACTACACCCGCCATGATTTCACCAATATGATAGTTCCAAAAATTTTAGAATTGCTTAGAAAAAGAGGATTGAAAGAATTACACACATTGAACTCAAGTGGAACACACAGAGCAATGAGAATAGAAGAATTTGAGAGAAAGCTTGGTATTAAACAATCGGAAGATGTGATTTTCCATAATCACGAATTTTTCAATCCTGAACAACTGGTGACTGTAGGAAAGTTACCAGCCGATTTTGTTAAAAGTGTTACTGAAAATGAGATTGAAGATTCTATATCCGTTGATGTAAACAAAATGATATTCGATGGTTTCGATGTTATATTTGTTATAAGTGGTACTGTTCCTCACGAATCTGCTGGCTTCGGAGGAGGTCTAAAAGCTTTTATACCAGGGATAAGTGCTCCTGAAGTTGTAGATACATTCCATTGGGCTGCAGTTTTAGTAGGAATCCCAAAGATAATAGGTACTGTTGATAACCCGGCGCGCGATATAATAAACGAAGCCTCAAAATTGATATTCGAAAAAATAAATTCGCGAGTTTTTTCAATAAACATGATTTTTGAAGAAGAAATAGGAAGAGTAATACCTAAAGGATTGTACATAGCTGAACAATTCAATGGATTTATCGAAGCCTACAAAAAAGCATGTGAAGCAAGTTCAAAAATACATGTAAAATACATAGAAAAACCCATAAAACGAGCTGTACAGGTTATAGGTAGAGAATATGATGAAGTATGGACGGCTGGAAAGGGTTCTTATAAACTTCAAAGACCTGGTGTTATAGTTCCAGGTGGCGAAATAATAATATATGCCCCACACATTGAAAGATTTCATTCGAATCCAGACATGGATAGATGGATTCGTGAAATAGGTTATCACTGTAAAGACTATGTGAAAGAATTTATGAAGAAAAATCCATATTTTAGCAGGAATGTTGCTTCCCATGTTATAAACGTTACCGGACCTGGTAGTTACGATCCTGAAACAGGAAGAGAGGAACTTTTGTTCAGAGTAATACTTGCAACGAAAATAAGCAAGGAAGATTGTGAATCTGTAAATCTTGGATATATGTCTCCCGAAGAAGTTAAAAAAGAATATTTTGACGATGGAGAAAGTTTGTGGATAGAACCAGGTGGTAAGTATCTATATGATATAAAAAAGAGGTGATAGCGTGCTTAAAGAACTTTTTAGAAAAAGAGTTGAAGATCTGAGAAACTACTTCAAGAGTAAAAATGCTGATGGACTACTACTGAAAAGATGTGACAACTTTTCGTGGTTTACATTTGGAGGACGAAGTCATATAACCCTTGATACCAAAGAAGCAGGAGTGGCATCCATTTTAGTAACCGAGAATAAAGTTTATCTATTCACTGACAACATTGAAAGAATGAGATTAGAAAAAGAGGAATTGAATGAGGAAATTTTAGATGAATTAGAAATTGTTGAATACAAATGGTTTGAAAATGAGTATCAGTATTTGAACCCTTACATTAAAAATAAGAAAATCCTTTCAGATACTGATATGTACGATACCATAAACGTGAAACCTGAAATAGCTCCTTTCAGATATGTACTTACAGATTATGAAATTCAAAACTATCGTGAACTTGGGAAAATTTGTGATTTGATAATGAATGAAGAGATGAAAAAGCTTAATCCAGATATGACTGAATTACAGGTTCAGGGAATATTCTATAATAAATTAGCAGAAAATGGGATAGAACCACTGTTAACTATTGTTTTTGGCGAGGAAAGTGCGATGCTTTACAGACACAACCTTTCAAGAAATGTTAAACTCGGCAAAAAGGTTTTCGTAAGCTTATGTGCTCGCAAAAAGGGGCTCGTAGTTTCAATAACTCGTTCCATCCTTTTCAAAGAAGATAAAACTTTCATTAAACAGCATAAAGATAACTGCTACGTTGATGCAGTAGCCATGGCAAATTCAATTCCCGGAAAAAAACTTTCTGATGTCTTTAAGAACATACAGTCAGCCTATTCAGAAGTTGGCAGAAATGATGAATGGAAGCTACATCATCAAGGAGGTTTGGCTGGTTATAATTCGAGAGAATTAAAAGCAACTGGTAATTCGGATTATGTTTTGAAACCAGGAAATGCGCTTGCTTGGAATCCAACGATAACAGGTACCAAATCTGAAGACACAATAGTAATAAATAAAAATGATTTTGAAATTCTCTCTTATCCTGAGGACAGCGACTGGCCTTCTCTGACATTTGAAATCAATGGTAAAAAAGTAAGAAGACCTGATATACTGGTTTTATCATAAAATCGCAAAGAAGACTTCATCTTCTATAAGGCGGAGATGAATTTGCAAAAAACATGCTATAGTACAATTACGATCAAAAATCACGGTCGTTGAGTAGGGTAGGAACTATTCGAATTTAAGCCTGTGGATCATGCACTGGCGGCGGGAAAAGAAAATTCTTCTGGTCTACGAGTCACCATGGGATGGAGCAGGAAACTACACCTTCTGTAAGGTGTGGTAGTTCACAAAATCAATAAAAAAAGAACTCCCGATCGGGAGTTCTTTTATTTGGCTGGGGTGGGAGGACTCGAACCTCCAAATGGCGGATCCAAAGTCCGCTGCCTTACCAATTTGGCTACACCCCAATCCTGTATATAGATTTTACTATGAACTTTACAAGCTGTCAATAAAAACGATCACGGTTGAGTTTGGATTAAAGATTATTTATCTGGTTATCTTCTGAATTGCCTATTATATCCCAGGCATTTTCAAATCTTCTATAAAATCTACCTCAACACAGTTTCCAGTACCAACATCAACAGGTTTGAATTTCAATTTTTCATAAGATAATTCTATTGCCTTTTCAAAATAATCGTTTTCAGAACATCTTCGTAAAGAATCTCTGAAAATCTTGAATCCTTCTTTTGAAATTTTGTTTATACCTACTGCTTCACCAAGAGCCATGCTTGTATCTATTTCTTTGGAAACTTTTACTATATTACCATCGTCATCCAGTAAAAATTTTATTTCTTCCTTACCGCATTTCTTAAATTCAACAGCTACGGAATTTTCAGGCCCCTCTATAATCTTTTTTAGAACTGTTTCTTTGAAAACTACATCCCCATTTAACCAGATGATGTCATCTTCATTTATCACCTCAAAAGCTTTCAACAAACTTTTTGCAGTGTTGTTCTGAGTGAAATTTTGATTGTATACATACAAAATATCTGGTTGAACTTCCATGATTATCTCTTTTTTAAAACCAACAACAGCTATTATTTCATCCACGTAGCTTCTTAAAAACCTCAATTGTCTATCCAAAATGGTCTCACCATTTGGAAGTTCTGTTAAACACTTTGGTAAACTTCTTCCAAGTCTTTTTCCAATACCTGCCATCAATATTATTGCTTTCATATCATTGCCTCCCCATAATTGCTATCTTGTAAAATTATACTATAATTAAAGTGTAATAAAATTCAAAGGGTACATTCATATGGATAGACCATATATCGTGTACCTATGGTAGTTTCAATTAACAGTAGAATTACAGAAGACTTTTTGAAGGAAGCTGGGTGTAAAGGCTTGATTGATAAATACTATAAAATTCCCAGAGGATACAAAGCAGATAGTTTCATTTGTGGAAGAATAACTATGGAAAGTAGTTTCCCACAACTAATTTTTTAATTTTTAAAAAAGTGACACAATTAAGTAATGAAGGGTTATGGGTAGTTCACCAAAGAAGTAAAAAGGAGGAATACTGAATTGTATCTTCTGATTGATATTGGAAATACCCATACAGTAATCGGAAAATCCGATGGTCAAAAAATCATTTCTAACTGGCGAATAGGTACTAAAAGATTTGAAACAGAAGATGAACTTTATTCCATTTTAAAGAGTCTGGGAATTTTAGATGATATAAACAAAGTAGCCGTTGCTTCGGTTGTTCCAAGTGTTGATAAATCAATTCGATATTTCTGCAAAAAATATTTTGACTTTACACCTGTGTTTGTCAGTGCACCTGAATGTAAATTGATAAATTGGAATGTCAAATATCCAAAGGAAATTGGCGCCGATAGGGTTGCTAACGTTTTAGCTGCGTATAAACTTTTTAAAACCAGCACCATAATAATCGATTTCGGGACAGCTATCACCATAGACGTTTTGATCGATAACAATTACGAAGGTGGTGCTATACTTCCGGGTTTTAATACTTCCATAATGGCTTTGTTTGCAAATACTGCGAAACTACCCCAGGTCGATCTTAAAGTTTTATCAACACCTATAGGTAAGGATACTGAAGAAAACATTCAGTTAGGAGTTGTAATGGGTACTGTAAAAGCAATAGATTGCCTAATTGAAGACATTAAAAAATTTACAAATAAAGATTTCTTAGTGATTGCAACAGGGGGAAATTCCACGATCGCAAGGGAATTATCGAAGCATATTGAAATAGTTGACTATCAGTTAACATTGAAAGGAATATTGGAATTTGCCAGATGTTGTTTTAATGAAGGAGAGCGACAATGAAAAAAAGAGTATTGTTTATTAATCCCTGGATATATGATTTTGCAGCATACGATTACTGGCTTAAGCCTGTTGGCCTCTTGTATATTGCCTCTCTTTTGAACAAACTTGGAGTAGAAGTTATTCTATTAGATTTGTTGGATAGGCACTCTAAAGAACTAAAAGCTTTTTTAAGAACTGAAATTAAAGATAGATTCTTTGGTACTGGGAAATTTCACTTCGAGGAAATCGAAAAAACAGCTCTACTGAAGCAGATACCGAGAATTTATAAAAGATATGGATTCCCACTGAAATTAACTGAAAAAATCCTCGAGAGATTTTCTACTGAAAAGTTCGATGCTATTTTTGTGACCTCAACCCTTACTTATTGGTACCCTGGAGTTTGGGATACTATAAAACTCGTTAAAAAATATTTCCCCTCAGTTCCTGTGGTGCTTGGAGGAATATACACATCTCTATTTCCGAAACATGCTGAAAAAAGTGGGGCAGACTACGTTTTAAAGAGTACCTCTATGGAAGTCGCTCAAAACATTATTGAAAAAATTTTGAAAGTTGATATTCCTGAAAGCTTGATAAAAAACTGGTTCCAGGAGCTTATGCCGATGTATGAACTTTATGATGGATTGAAATATGCCGTTCTATTAACAAGTCTTGGATGCCCATTTAAATGTTCTTACTGTGCATCATGGAAACTGCAACCAGATTTTAAGGTCAACAATCCGATAGAAGTTGTCAAATACATTGAAAGATTATCTCTTAAAGGTGTTGAAGATATTGTTTTTTTCGATGATGCTATACTTGTAGCCAAAGAAAATTTTAAAAAGCTTTTGAAATTGATAATTTCTAAGGGTTTAAATACCCTAAGATATCATTTACCTAACGGTTTACATGTGAGATTGGTCGACGAAGAAACAGCCAGATTATTGAAAATTGCCAACTTTAAGACAGTGATTCTAGCGGTTGAAACACTTGATCCACTGTTACAAAGAAAAACAAGCAATAAATTGATTTCAGAAGATTTTTATAGAGCTGTCAACATACTTAAAAAAGAAGGTTTTTCAGACGAATTGAAAGTTTATTTACTTATAAACATACCTGGCCAAAACGAAGAAGATGTCTTGAGATCAATAAATGTATGTCATGAACTTGGATTGAGAATATATCTCAACGAATACACGCCAATTCCTTTTACAAGGGATTGGGAATACTTACAGAGAATTGGAGTTGTGTCGGAAAAAACCGATCCGCTCTTATTGAACAACAAAGTTTTACCCTATTGGTCAAATGTAGGACTGGATGTTCCTACAATTGAAAGGCTTAAAGCATACGTTCGTGATTTAAATCTAAAACTGAAGGAAAAGGAAGTGATGTCTTGACAAAAAGAGAAATGATGGATGTAATTGAAGAAAGAATAAGAAAATGTGAAGCGTGTCCTTTACACCTTTCAAGAACTAACGTTGTTGTTGGTGAAGGTTCACTCGATTCTATTTTGTTTTTTATTGGTGAAGGGCCTGGAGAAGAGGAAGATAAAACTGGAAGGCCTTTTGTGGGTAAAGCTGGACAATTGCTCACAAAGATACTTGAATCAGTTAATATAAGCCGTGAGGAAGTTTATATAACAAATATTGTAAAATGCAGACCCCCAAAGAACAGAACACCAACCAAAAATGAAGCCCAGGCATGTTTTCATTTTCTTTTAGCTCAGATTGAGATAATAAATCCCAAAATAATCGTTACACTTGGTGGACCAGCGCTGAATACCTTACTGAATTCGAATTATTCAATAACAAAAATGCGCGGTCAACTCATCGAATGGAAGGCCGGAATAAAAATATTTCCGATGTTTCATCCAAGTTTTTTGTTGCGTAACCAATCAAAAGCACCGGGTTCACCAAAATATTTAACCTGGGAAGATGTGAAGAAGTTGAGGGAAATGTACGATAAATTAAAGGGTGAAGTCTGATACATGCATATAAATTTGGAAAATATAGTAAAATTCATCAACATATCCGAAAAAACAAATAAGAATACATCTCTGAATGGCAAAATAGTTGATGTTAAAGGAAATATTGTCAAAATTGCCTCTAATGATAAATTGTATATAATAGCTGTGAAAAACACGGAAGTATTGAAAGGTAAAACTGTTGTAGAACTCCTATTTTCAAATAGAGAAGTTACAACTCCACAGTCTTCCTTTCAGAAATATCTCAGTAAAGAAAAATACATCGAGGCGAAATTACTTTTTGTAGCTGATATAAAAGATCTTATGCCAAAAAGCGCAGTTGAAATTCAGCCAGCCGAACAAAAAGATATAATTTTAAATATACTACAGTTTTTGTTTTCTAATGACAGCACCACGGAAGTTCTTGCTTCTTTAGAGCCCGGAGAAATAGATATTTTATTTGAAGATCTTAAGGAACTCTTCGAACAATTTTCAAAGATCAAACCAGATAACATTAAAACATCGGAGTTCGAAGTCCTCAAAAAGAATATGATGGAATTTCTTTTAAGACTCGGGAAAAATTTGAAAATTTTTCTGACTTTCCCTAAAAATATCAGACTTGATATTTTGAAACTCTATCTGAATTTGGAAAAAAGAGATATCAAACACGAACCAGAGAATCTAAGGAAAATATTTTTTTCTGAAAACACAGATCCTAAAAAAGAACACGAAAATTTGAAGATTATAAAGCATTTTGAAGCAAATCCTGTTGAATCTAAAAACATTCCTGAAGACACTAATATAATTAAAAGAGAATTTTCAGCTGAAAATATTCTTAAAACACATGAATATTCGAACAACATTACTAAAGGCACAGGTAATGATATAAAATCAATAAAAAGCGAAAACAATAGTCAGCTTAGTACTTATGAAAAACCTGAGGAACAATCAAAACAACAACCGAAAATTCCTGGAATGATTGAAAATTCAAATATACAATACAAGCAAAGTCAAAATAAAATCACAGATAGACATAAATCTTATGCCTCCCTCGAAATTAAAAAGTTAGTGAATTTGCTGAAGTTTTCTTTAGCTACTTTCAATCTTAAAACATTGAAGAAAACCAGAAATTCGATTCCGGCAAAAACTGAGATAAATTCAAGCCATCTGGGAAATTCTCTTGAAATATCTACAAAAGAACTCAAAAATTCATCATTTGAAAATTTAGGAAAAAAGATTTATGGATTTGATTTTTCGAAGTTTTCAGAGAAAATATTTTCAACTATTGTTGATTCTGAATCTTCGGAAAAGGAACATCCTGATTTCAAAAACACTACTGAGAATAAATTACCAAATCAGTTGAATGAGAAAATAGAGCATCGAGCGCTTGAAAAACTTAAAAATTCAGAATTGAGCGTTGAAAAAGTTTTTGAAGAGTTCAAACATGCTTTACTGGAACATATGAATGAAAAAGATGTTGATAAAATTCTATCGTTGTTCAGAAAAATGTTTAAAATGGTTGATATGGTTGTTGAAAAAGTAGCCATATTCGTTGATAATAAAAGAAGGCAATCAGTTTTATTAAAAGATTCACTTATTGACTTGAAGGATAAAATAGAGAAAAGACTCATTGGTAAAAAGGATAGCATTGAAAAAGTGAAAAATATCATCGATGATTTTACAGAGAAGATTTTAGAAAAACAGTCCGAGGAAGAGAACGAAGAACCTCTATTAAAAATTGATGAGAAGAAAATTTTGTACTCGAAAATAATAAACTATATATCCGAATTTCCCGGAATACACAGCTCTTTCTTAGATTTTGGGAAGGTATCCGGACGTATAGATTTTATAGATGAGAAACTTGATCCCAAGATAAAAAAAGGATTTAGATTGATTTTTGATCTGAATTTTCAAAATCTTGGGAAAGTATTATTAGATATAATCATTAATTCAAGAAAAGTAGATATGCGTTTGTTCGTTGAAGGAAAAGTGAAAGAACTTTTCAACAAAAACTTTGAAAAATTTAAAATTTTATTTAATGAAGAAGGTTACAGCTTAAGGAGTTTTCTTGTGTTGGATGCTAAAGAATCTAAAATTTTGAGAGATGAAAGATTATTACTATTCTCTGGAAGTGAGGGAAATTACAATTGGATAGCTTGAATGATATTCCAAAAGCCGTTGCACTCAGATATGACAGAGAATTGGAAGAAGCTCCAAGAATAATTGCACAGGGGAAAGGAGAAATAGCAAAAAAAATCATAGAAATAGCTCTTGAAAACAATATACCCATCCACGAGGATCCTGTTCTGGCGGATATTTTGTTAGACCTTGAATATTATTCAGAAATTCCTGAAGAGCTTTATCGTATAGTTGCCAAAGTGTTGATTCTTGTTTATGAAATTGAAAATGAATTCAGCAAAAAGGTGGTGTAAATTGATGATAGTGGGTATCGATATAGGTACGGAGGGCCTTAGAGCGGTAACGTTTGATGAACAGAACTTGAAATTTATAGAATTTAAGGAAAATTACAAGGTATACTTTCCTGCCCCTGAACAAGCTATTCAAAAACCTGAAGAAATATTCAGCGCTCTTAAAAAAATATTGAAGAATTTTTCTGGTATGGATACTAAGGTTTACATCGGATTTAGTTCTGTGTTTCATAGCATTCTCGCTCTCGACGATGAGTTCAAACCTGTAACGGATTCCATAATTTGGGCAGACAGAAGAGCTGTTGGAGAAAAAGAGTTTCTTGAACAAAAATATGGCAGCAGATTTTTTTATGAAAGAACTGGCTGTCCACTTCATGCAATGTATTGGCCAGCAAAAATCTTATGGATTAAAAAAAGAACTCAGAATGTTGTCAAATTTTCTTCAATTAAATCTTATCTCATATACAGAATCACAGGAAAACTTGTTGAGGAACTTTCACTTGCTTCTGGAACTGGAATTTTCAATATTCATCGCCAAAACTGGGATAAAGAAATTTTGGAGATTCTTGGATCAAATGAAAAAGAACTGCCAGAAATTGTTTCGCCCTATGAAGTTATAAAAGCAAAAAGTGATTTCTCAAGAGAATTAGGATTTGATGAAATATATATCATCCCTGGTGCTGGTGATGGAGTACTTGCAAACTTTGGTGTTGGTGCCATAAATTCTAAAACTGCGGTTGTAACAGTCGGCACAAGTGGTGCAGTAAGATTGTTTTTCGACAAACCTATTTTAGATAATGAGGGAACAGCTACTTGGTGCTATTTGTTTGATGAGAAAAACTATGTTCTTGGTTCAGCCATAAACAACGGTGGAATTGTACTCATGTGGCTTCGTGAGACAATGAAATTTGACAGTTATGAAGAAATAATCGATGTCGCTATGAAATCTCCTGTGGGGGCTAAAGGACTGGTGTTTTTACCATATTTAAATGGTGAAAGATGTCCCAACTGGGTTGAAAAATATAAAGGAGTTATAGTGGGATTAACCTCTCTTCATTCTCGAAATGATATCGCAAGATCAACACTGGAGGGAATAGGTTTCAGAGTTAAAGACATGCTGGAAAGCATAAAAAGAGTTAGTGGTACAGCTCCAGAAAAAATAATAGCAACAGGTGGTTTTACAAATTCAAAAGAATGGATTCAGATAGTTTCAAACATACTTGGTGAAAAGCTTGAAATAACCAATACAACTAATCAATCTGCGATTGGTGCATACCTTATAGCAATGAAAGCTTTGAACTTGGGTTGGAAAAGGTTTCTGGACGAAAACATCAAAGTAGAAACAGTTGTGAATCCATCTAAGGAGGATTTCGAACTCTACGAAGATGTTTATAAAAGGTACAGATATCTTTATGACTTGCTGTTGAACTACTGGAAAGAATTTTAAAAAGAGACCCTCAATAGGTCTCTTTTTATTTTATACACCTGAAAACGCACTGAAACCGCCATCTATCGGAATAACTGTCCCAGTCACAAAACTTGCGGCATCAGAAATAAGCCATACACAAGCACCTATAAGTTCTTCAGGATTTCCAAAGCGCCCCATGGGTGTATGATCGATTATTGCCTTACCCCTTGTAGTTAAGTTACCATTTTCATCCAGTAACAGGTATCTGTTTTGATTTGTCAGGAAAAAACCTGGAGCAATGGCATTCACCCTAAGTTTTTTGTTGTATTCAAAAGCAAAATGTACTGCAAGCCATTGAGTAAAGTTACTCACAGCAGCTTTTGCGGCAGAATATCCAACTACACGTGTCAGAGGTCTAAAGGCAGCCATTGATGAAATATTTATTATTGAACCGCCATTTTCGTTTTTTGCCATCGTCTTTCCAAATATCTGAGATGGCAAAATTGCGCCACCGAAAAGATTCAGAGCAACGACCTTTTCAAGAGCATCGAATGGAATATCAAAAAATTCCAGTTCTGGAGATACGGTGGCTTCTTTCATATTTCCACCAGCTGCGTTTATCAATACATCTACTCTCCCGAATTTATCGTAAATCTTCTCGTGAGTTTTTCTAATACTTTCAAGATCCAAAGCATCCATGTAATAACCTTCTACCTTTAGATTCAAACTCGAGAGTTTCTGCGCAACAGAATCATAATTCCTTATGTCGCATATAACAACTTTAGAACCTAATTCTGCCAATCCACGTGCGATTTCTGAACCAAGTATTCCTGCTCCACCAGTTATAACAACGACTTTTCCTTTAATGTCAAAAAGTTCCTTAACCTTCATAGAGTTGCCCCCCTTTCAAAATTATGAACCTTTTAAATTATATCATATCAAAAAATTTTTTTATTTTTTCTTTCTCTAAGGTTGACAAATAAAAAAATTTTTTATATAATTTTTCGCGATGATCTTCAGAAAATTCCAAAAACACTACTTTAGTGCACAGCTCGGTGTCGAAGAGGATATTCTTGAACAGATAAGAGCAGGTGCTAACATAGGTCAAAACACTGATTCCGCACGTATGGGAATGTACGTCAAGGAGATCTCCGTTATGAATGCAGCATACTTCATAAATTTCTTGAATGCGAAAACCCCTGAGGAAGTAATGAATGTTCTTGAAAAACTCAACGAATCTCCAACAGTGAAAAAATGGCTTAAAGAATTAGAAGAAAAATATGGTTTTAAGGTTTTGTCCTTCATGTGGGTACAGGGTTACAGACATTTCGTAACTAACAAACCAATAAGAACTCCAGAAGATCTAAAAGGTTTAAGGATCAGAACACCTGGAGCTCCCATATGGCAAGAATCAATCAGAGCACTTGGTGCGACACCTGTCGCAGTAAACTTAGGAGAAATATATACAGCCCTTCAGACAAAAGCTATTGATGGTGCTGAGCTGACATATGCAAATGTTGTTAATGGTGGTTTGTACGAAGTCTTAAAGTATATGTCTGAAACTGGTCATATCCTTTTGATTAACTTCCAGGTTGTGAGCTCAAAATGGTTCAATCGCCTGCCAGAAGAATATCAGAAAATTCTGGTTGAAGAATGTAACAAAGCAGGAAAGGAAACTTCATTGAAAATAATGAAAGAACTTGAACAAGAATTCAAGCAAAAAGCCATTGAAAAAGGTGTAGAGGTAGTAACAGATGTTGATTTAGAGGCATTTATGAAAGCAGCTGAAAGCGCTTATCAAGTTCTTGGACTTGTTGAAGCAAGAGATGCTCTTGTAAAAGAAATTATTGGTGAATAAGATTTCTAAAAGGCCCGATCATTTCACAATGATTGGGCCTTTTATTTTAACAATAATCCAGGGAGAGATGACAATGAAGAAATTCAATGAATATCTTTATAGCTTTGAACGAAATGTCTCGAAAGTTTTGTTATTGTCAATGGTTGTCTTAGTTTTTATTTCCGCTATAGCAAGATTTGCTGGTCATCCAATGAACTGGGCTGTGGATTTGAGTACTTTCATGTTCGCCTGGGCATGTTTTTTAGCTGTGGACATCGCCTGGAAGGAAGATAAAATGATGTCTGTTGATGTGTTAATCAGAAAACTGCCCGAAAAATGGCAGAAATTTTTTAAGCTAATAAACTATTTTATAATATCTGCGTTTTTGGTTTATCTGGTAATATGGGGTTTTTATCTTTCTTACACAACACGCTTCAGGACTTTTGTTGGTATTCCAAATTTTAGCTATAGCTGGGTTACACTTAGCATTGCCGTGGGTGCTGTTTTAATGTTGAGAACAACAATCATTAAAATAAAGAAGGAACTCACAAAACCTGACAAATTGAAGCTTAAGGAGGATAAATAACGATGTTTTTAGTCCTTATCTCATTTGCTATATTCCTTTTAATTGGAATGCCCGTCGCTTTTGCCATAGGAATATCCGGGTTTTTCTGGTTTCTTCAACACCTTGAACTTCCAATAACAATACCAATACAGAGGGCACTTTCACAAACACAGAATTTTGCGCTTTTAGCAATACCAATGTTTATTCTTGCGGGAAATATAATGAATTCTGCAGGTGTCACAAGACGTTTGATGAATCTTGCTTCAACACTCACCGGGCATATGCGTGGAGGATTAGGGCGGGTTTCAGCGGTTCTTTCAACACTCATGGGAGGAGTTTCAGGTTCAAGTATAGCTGATGCAGCAATGGAAACACGTATGCTTGGGCCTGAAATGCTTAAAAGAGGCTATCCAAAGGGATTCGCAGTTGCTGTTAATGTATGGACCTCTTTGATCACACCTATTATTCCTCCTGGAATTGCTTTTATAATTTATGGAAGCATAGGTCAGGTCTCTATAGGTCAACTGTTTGCAGCAGGTATTTTGCCAGGAATTCTTCTCATGTTTGCTTATATGTTTGCTATACGGATTTCTGCAAAAAGAATGGGGCTACAGCCTGAAAGAGAACGCAGGGCATCCTCAAAGGAGATTGCAAAATCTTTTTCAAAGAGTGTGTGGGCTGTAATATTTCCAATTTTACTGCTCATAGGACTCAGAAGCGGAATTTTTACACCTTCAGAAGTTGGAAGTTTCGCTGTTATATATGGCCTAATAGTTGGTTTTGTAGCTCATCGTGAACTCGATTTAAAAACTTTCTTCAAAGAAACACTCAACAATTCAATTGCAGATACTGGAAGCGTTATGTATATAATCGTTATGTCTGCAATATTTGGATATGGAATGGTATGGGAAAGGATACCAGAAGTTTTAGCGAATTTCTTGTTGAATATTAGTAGCAATCCGTATGTCCTACAAATTATAATAATGCTTTTCCTTATTTTTGCTGGATTGTTCATAGATGCAACCGCTTTGATACTTATGTTAACACCTATTTTATTGCCAGTTGCTAAAAGGATCGGACTCAATCCTGTTCACTTTGGATTGGTTTTTATACTTTCCGCAGCAATGGGAAATCAAACTCCACCTGTAGGAGCATCCATGTACGCAGGTTGTTCAGTTTTGGGAGCATCTGTTGAAGAGTATATAAAGGCTTCAGGTCCTTTTATAATCGCAACAATTGTTGTTATTACTTTGATAATATTTTTCCCGGAAATAGTGCTCTTGATACCGGATTTAATCTTTGGATAAAGGAGGTCAAATTTCATGAATTTTAAAAATAAAGTTGTTTTAATAACAGGTGCAGGTTCGGGTATTGGAAGGAAGGCTGCGATAATGTTTGCAGAGCATGGTGCAAGTGTAGTTGTAAACGACATATCAGTTGGTGACGGGAAAGAAACTGTTGAAATGATAGAAAAAAGCGGTGGAAAGGCCACTTTTGTACCAGGTGATGTTTCAAAAACGGAAGATGTCAAAAGAATAATATCAGAAACAATAAAAGCATTTGGAAGTCTTGATATCCTTGTCAACAACGCCGGAATAGTTCCATATGGAACTGTTGAAGACACTGACGAAGAAGAATTTTACAGGACTATTGATGTTAACATTAAAGGACCTTTCATGCTTTCAAAATATGCTATAAAAGAAATGAAAAACAGGGGTGGAGGAGTGATAGTTAATATAGCTTCTGAAGCTGGTCAGGTTGGAATACCTAAAAGGTGTGTTTACAGTATCTCTAAAGCTGCGCTTATAGGATTAACAAGATCTCTGGCAATAGATTATGTAGATTACAACATTAGAGTTAACGCTATTTGCCCTGGTACAACTTATTCACATGGCCTTGCAAAAAGAATAGAAGCTTCTGAGAATCCTGATGAAATCTATAAAAAAATGATTTCGCGTATCCCTATGAAAAGACTGGGGAAGGAAGAAGAGATTGCCTTTGCCATACTTTTTGCTGCATCTGACGAAGCTGGTTTTATGACGGGAAGTATAATAAACATAGATGGAGGTTCAACAGCTGTATAAAACAGGAGGAAAAATAATGGATATTCTTCAAATCATAAGAGAAAAGTATAATTCATTTACAAACGCAGAAAAACGTATAGCAGATGTAATTCTTCAAAATCCAAGAAAGGTTCTCGAAATTTCTATAAGTGATTTAAGTAAATATGCCAATGTCAAAAGTGAAGCTTCTGTCGTTAAGTTTTACAGGAAAATAAACCTGAGTAGTTTCCAGCAATTTAAGGTTTTGCTGGCTCAATCACTTTCTGAAGCTCCCTTAGAGATAGTATATGAAGATATTTCTGAAAGTGATACCACAAAAGTAATAACTGAAAAGATATTCAAGGCTACTGTAAGAGCCATTCTTGACACTCTTAACACAATAGAAATTGAGAAAATAGAAAAGGCTACAGAGATGTTTAGAAAAGCTGAAAGAGTCATATTCTTTGGCTTTGCTGCTTCAGCTGCTGTAGCATTTGATGCTTTTCACAAGTTTACAAGGATAGGTAAGAATTGTCTTTTTTCAAATGATGAACATATCATGGTTACAATACTTGCAAACCTTAAAAAAAGTGATTTGCTCGTAACTATATCACATACCGGTGAAACAAAATCCATAGTATCCATTGCTTCTAAGGCTACCGAACAGGGAGTACCTGTTGTTACTATCACAGGAAATAAAAATTCAAATCTTGCTAAGATATCAACGGTTGCTCTGGTAACGAACACTAAAGAAACCAAGATAAGAACAGATGCGATGACTTCAAGAATAGTTCAACTTGTGATACTGGATACTATTTATACTTTACTGGCTTCCAAAGACCAGAATGCGGTGGAGAGTTTGAAGCGCAGTCGTCTTGCAGTATCTGAATTGAAATATTAGAAATCAACAAGGCAGGTGAGGATCCAGGTGTACAAAGTTTTGATTGTAACAAGAACCTTTGGTAAATATTCTAACAAGCCAATCGAAATTCTTAAAAACAATGGTTTTGAAATTTTTAGGAGCGATAACATCGACTCCTTAAAAGAATTCGATGCTCTGATAGTTGGTACCTGTAAAGTAACGCGTGATATGCTTGAAAATTCATCTATAAAAATAATCGCTAAGCATGGTGTCGGTGTGGACAACATAGATCTCAAAACTGCAACAAGACTTGGTATACCTGTTACCATAACCACTGGTGCCAATTCATCATCGGTTGCTGAACTTGCAATAGCCTATATATTTGCACTTTCACGCAATTTAATAAATGTGCATAAAGAACTTTTTGAAAATAGAATCTGGGGTAACTATAGTGGAATAGAAATATCTGGGAAAACACTCGGAATAATAGGTTTCGGTTCGATTGGTAAGGAAGTTGCGAAAAGAGCTGTTTGCCTTGGAATGAAAGTTTTAGTCTATGATCCTTATGTTCATAAAGATCAAATCAAAAATTTTGATGTTGAATCGGTGGATTTTGAAACTGTTCTCAAAGAGAGTGATTTTGTTTCATTGCATGTTCCCTTAGTTGATGAAACCAGAAAGATGATAGGAGAAAAAGAATTGAGTCTTATGAAATCGAGTGCTTTTTTAATAAACACTTCACGCGGGGGACTGGTTGATGAAATTGCTTTAGCAAATGCTTTGAAGAGTAAAAAAATTGCTGGTGCAGCACTCGATGTATTCGAAAGTGAACCGTTAAAAGACTCACCACTTTTCGATTGTAAAAATGTTATAATGACACCACATATAGGTGCACACACATTTGAAGCAATATATAAGATGAATATGATGGCTGCAAACTCCATTGTTGAATTTTTTAAAGGTCAGATACCGGAAAACATTGTAAACAGAGAAGTTATAGAGATTCTTAGAAAAAGTGGATTCAAAGAATAACTTGCATTTTAACATAAACTTCAGGAGGTGTAAAAAATGGAGAAAAAGTTTTTTGGAATTTATCCAGCTGCGTTGGTACCTTTCGATGAAGAAGAAAGGGTCGATTTTAACGTTTGGGAAAGATACATAGACTTTCTAATAGCCAAGGGAGTAAATGGTCTTTTTCTGCTTGGAACCAACGGTGAAGGACCTTTACTCAATATGGAAGAAAAAAAAGAACTTCTAAGAGTGGCTGTTAATGTTTGTGAAAAAAGGATACCTGTAATAGTTCAGGTGGGGGAAATTACAACAGATAAAGCCGTTGAACTTGCACAATTTTCGGCACAGATCGGTGTAGATGCCGTAGCTGCTTTGCCACACTACTATTTCAAACTCAACGATGCATCAATACTTGAGGCGTTTGAAGAAATAGCCAGAGCTGTTGAACCTTTACCATTTTTTGTGTACAACATACCTGGCTACACTGGTAATCCTGTTAAAGATAGCATACTTACCAAGCTAAAAGAAAAAACTTCGAATCTGATTGGTATCAAAAATAGCGAACAAGATCTGGCAAAGTTAATGGGGTATAAACTAAAATTTGGTGATGATTTTGTTGTGATGACTGGAACAGATTCTTTGGTAGCTCCATCGGTATTGATGGGAGCTGATGGTGCTGTAAGTGCCATTGCTGATGTGTTTCCTGAATTTTGCTCAAAACTTTATGAAGAAGCTTCGAAAGGTAATGTGGAAAATGCAAGAAAGATGCAATTTAAACTTCTTAAAATTCGTGAGTTAACAAAGAGCTTTTCTGATTCAAGAGCAGTTCTAAAATACATCGCTCAAAAGCGCGGAATATTCAAAAATTCAATTGTTAGAAAACCTTTAAAAGGGCTCAGTGATGAAGAAATGAAAATAATCGACGGGAAAATAGAAATTTCTGAAGATGGAGAATTGAAGATAAAACAATAGAAAAATCCCTCCTCTTTTTGAGGAGGGATTTTTTATTCCTTTACAGGATACCTCTTAGCAGTTTTCTCAAGTTTATTCAAAACCACCTCGTAGAATTCGGCTTTTAATTTATCACACATCGCAACCAAATAGATAAAGACATCAGCAATTTCATCTTTAATATGTTCTATTTTTCTATCATCAAGCTTTTCTAAATCGTTCTCAGGAATCCATTGAAATATTTCCAAAAGTTCCGAAGCTTCCAACAATGTCGAAATTGCAAGATCTTTCAGGTTCCCTTTCCAATTTCTTTCTGCTCTAAATTTTTTTATTCTTTCAACCAAATCATCAAGTTTATCTTTCATAACTCACTCAACCCTCTTCAAGACCTTTGAAATTATTTTTGCTATCTTCTGACCTGTCTTTTCGGCAATTTCAAGTACTTCTTCTGCTGTTAGGGGTTTTAAATCGTCTGGGACGGCTCTATCTGTTATAGCTGATATTCCAAGCACTTTTATACCACCATGATTGGCTACTATCACTTCTGGTACTGTTGACATTCCTACGGCATCTGCTCCAAGGTGTCTCAACATTCGCAACTCTGCTGGAGTTTCAAAATTTGGCCCTGCAACTGCGACATAAACTCCTTCATATATCTTTATGCCTTCCTCTTTTGCAACTTCATAAGCAAGTTTTGAGAGTTCTTTACTATAAGGTTCAGACATATCAGGAAAACGTGGTCCCCATTCTTCTACATTAGGGCCAATCAAAGGGTTATCTCCCATAAAATTGATATGGTCTGTTATTATCATCGGCACTCCCACATCAAATTCAGGATTAAGACCACCAGCTGCATTGGTTATAAAAAGATACTTCACTCCCAACAGCTGAAAAACTCTTATAGGAAAAGTTACTTCTTTCATTGAGTAACCTTCGTAATAATGAAAGCGTCCATTCATAGCTACAACATCTTTTCCATATATCTTTCCAAATATCAATTCTCCTTTATGACCCGGTGCAGTTGATACAGGAAAACCCGGAATTTCAGAATATTTCACCACAACAGGTTCTTGAATAGTGTCGGCGATCCCACCAAGTCCAGAACCCAGCACCACGGCAAATTTTGGTTTGGCCTTTATGCGTTCTTCTATATACGCTGTTGCCCTTTTTACTTTTTCAACAAATTCCTTCAACTCATTCACCTCCATATTTCAATTATTTCATTATCAATCTTTTAAAGCTTTCACCATTTTTCAAATGCCCAACTTCAAAGATATCAGCCACCGTTTGACCAAGGTCCGCGAATGTTTTCCTTACACCTATGTACACATCTTCTTTGATATCATTTCCATAGACTAAAACAGGTACGATCTCCCTTGAATGATCGGTTGAAAGAGTTACCGGATCACATCCGTGATCTGCTGTTATAAACAATACATCTTCTGGAAGCATTCTGTTTATTATCGCATCAAGTTTTTCATCAAAATATTCAAGCGCTTTCGCATACCCATAAGGATCGTTTCGATGTCCATATTTCATATCAAAATCTACAAGATTGGTAAAAATCAAGCATTTTTCTTTTTTTGTTTTCAAAGCTTCTATAGTTTTTTCGATGCCATCAGCATTATCAACGGTTTTCAGATGCGTAGTTATGCCTTTTCCAGCATAAAGATCGTATATCTTACCTATTGCATGAACCGGTATTCCAGAGTTAACGAGTTTGTCAAGCAGAGTTTCTTCATCCGGTTTCAGTGAAAAGTCTTTTCTTCTTGCGGTTCTAACGTAATTCGGCCATTGACCAGTAAAAGGTCTTGCAATAACACGTGCTACTTTATGTCCTTTTTCGTTGAGAATCTGTCGGGCAATCTCACAATATTTGTACAGTTCTTCAACAGGTATTATTTCTTCTTTTGCCGCAATCTGAAAAACGCTGTCTGCAGAAGTATACACGATCAATGCACCTGTCTTTTCATGTTCGGGCCCTAATTCTTTTATTATCTCTGTTCCAGATGCTGGTTTATTGCCTATAACTTTTCTACCGGTTCGTTTCTCAAATTCATTTATTATATCTTCTGGAAATCCATTTGGATATATTCTAAAAGGTTCTTTTATGATTATACCCGCGATTTCCCAATGACCTGTGGTGGAATCTTTGCCAATACTTGCTTCAAGCATTTTTCCATATGCGCCTATAACCTTCTCAGGATTTTTCGCACCTTCAAAATTGATTAATTTAGACAGTCCTAATCTTTCAAGATTAGGGATGTTCAAACCACCAACAGCTTTTGCCATGTTCCCAAGAGTATTACTGCCTTTATCACCATACTTATCAGCATCAGGCATTTCACCGATTCCAAGACTATCGAGAACTATTATTATCACTCTTCTCATTGATCAACACCTTCAAATTCTGACGGAATACAGATCAACTCACCAACTCACCAAAGCTGAGTTCCCAGAAATTATTTGAGTGAACCGGTTTAAGGACATAAGCTGTGTCAAGACCTTTTCCGGTACCACCTGCAGAGACAACCCATTCTTTTGTACTCACAAGTCCTGCATCTGCAGCCATTATCGAAATTTCAAAAGCAACTTTGGTGCCAGGACTAAAGATCTTCAAAGCAGTTGCCACTATATCAGTTGGATAAATTCCACCAAATTCTTTTCTCAATGCTCTATCTATTCCTGCAAATAAATGTGTTGTAGTCAAAATTTTGTATCCTTTTTCAATCAATTTTTTCTTAATAGAAGGATCAAATTCATCTTTGTCGGGTTCTTTAAAACCAACTGAATGGGTAACAACTATCAATTGAACATCTGTACCATCGAGTAATTCAAGTGCTAATTCTGCACTTTTACCACGTGTAGATGGTATTATCAATTTCTTAGAAGGAAGCTTCCTGGCTTTTTCAATACAGAGTTCTAAAACCTTTCTTGTGTTCTCCTCTCCTCGGTTTTTAAAATATAAAACCACAGGTATCCTCTCCCTAACAGTTTATATTAAACAGCTTTTCAAACATTAAATTATAAACTTCTTTATTATTTCATTCATCCTATCGGAAACCGCTGTTAATTCGGTAGCTATTTTCGCTAATTCTTCCATTGCTTTTGAACTTTCAGATACACTTGTGTTTACAGAATCAATCAGTGAATAAACGTTTTCAAATTCATCGGCTATTCTGATAGAAGTTTCACTTACTTCTTCTATACTTTGGTTTTGTTGTTCTATATAAGCTATAAAATCACCTACAAGCTTAGCAAAGTTTTCAAAAGTGTCAACAAGTTTTTCCACGTTATCGATGCTCTGATCTGATATCTCGGTTACTTCCGTAACTTTGCTTATTCCATCATTTACAACTTCTGTAACTTCTTTTGTTCTTTCAACAATGTTTTTCAAAAGATTTGAAATATTTTCAGCGGCTTTATTGGATTCCTCAGCCAGTTTTCTTATCTCATCAGCGACAACTGCAAAACCTCTTCCGGCCTCCCCAGCACGGGCAGCTTCTATCGCGGCATTCAAAGCTAAAAGATTCGTTTGCTCGGCTATAGAACTTATTATTTCAACGAAATCTTCTATTTGCCCAACTGTCTGGTCAAGTTGGTTTATTTCCTGGGCACTTTTTTCTATAACTTTTATTGTTTCATCAATAACTTTATTGCTTTCAAGAAGTTGCCTTTCAGTTTCCTTAGCTAGTTTCTGTGATTGATTAGATCTGTCAGTGATTTTGCTCGCAGTTTTTTGGATATCTGAACTCTTCTCTCTCAGTTTTTGCATTTCTTGAGCAGTTCTTCTTAGTTCCATGACAGAATTTTCAATTGCAGTTCTTATATTTCCAACGCTCGCTGCAACTTCTTGCATCGAAGCCGAGTTTTCCTCAATCGATGCACTAACATTTTCAGCCTGCGAAGTTAAAGAATTAGCAGTCTCTTTAGTGTTGATTATCATTTGCTTCAAGCTATTTAGCATTTCTGCAAAAGCATTTTGAAGTTGTCCGAATTGATCTTTTCTCTTGGTAGTTTCAACTGAAATTGATAGATCGCCAGCCGAAACCTTTTGTGCAACACCGGTAAGTGTTTTAAGAGTACTTGTGAAATTAATTGTAAGAAACATCCCACCTATAAGTATGGTAACTCCGAGTAATGTCAGGAAGACATAAAGACTTTTTACAATATTTTTGAAAGACTCTTCCACTTTTTCTGTCGATTTTCTAGCGGAATTTATACTCTGACTTTGCTTGGAAGATTGGGAAGACATTAAATCATCAATTTTAGCGTGTATTTTTGATTTTAATTCTTCTAAATCACTCACAATTAAAGTGGAAATTTCAGAGAGTATTTTGTTTCTATTTTCATTTATTTCTTTAGCTCTGTTATTCAGATTATTCAGAGTGCTCTGTAGATTCGCTATATCTGAATCCAGAGAAATTAAATTCTCAACCTTAGATATATATAAACCAACAAGATTATCTAAAAACTTCAGTTCAACTGGATTTGTGAGTCCCATTGACATTTTCAGATTCATGTCAATAAAACTTTTCAAGTCTTCCTGTTCTTTTTTCAACTTCTCCATATTTGTATTTATAACTTCTTTGGTCTTGAAAACCAGTATTTCCAGAACATAGCTTTTCATTCTGTTCAGTCTTGCCATATGCATGGAGAAGGATTGGAAGGTCTTTGAATCAAACATACTCTCAATTTCAGGTAAAGACAACGAAGAAAAATCTATTCTCTTAATCTCCGAATCTATCTCTTGCAAGATTTCATCGTTGATCTGGATATTACTATACTTTTGTGATAATTCATTTACAGTTACCTTTATCTCTTCAATCTTTTGTTCGTTTTTTTGGAAAAGTCTTTCTCTTTCTTGAGTAAGTTTTGAAAGTTTAGAAGAGTACGATTGCATATCATTAGCAACATTTTCAAGATCTTTTTCATATTTTATAAAATCTTTCTGGTAATTCACAAGTTTATTTAAAATGTTTTGAAACTCATCGAGATTTTCTGCTGGAATCATTACAGAACTTAGTTTCGGCTTTATAGCAGACAATTCATTTTCAATTTCCTCTTTTCTTGAATTCACTGAATTCTCTTCACGATGGAAAGGTATTTCGAGTGTCTTAGAAAATAAATCATCGATTTGACCAGAAATTTCATGTATTTTCGACAGATCAGCAATTGATTTTTCTACATCTTCAAACGAGGTTCTCAGCTCTTTATGAGATAGATCAACGGAGTTCTTTATACTGAGGAAAACGAAGGTCATGATTCCCAGAGCTGCTGCAATTATCACAAAAACAAGGGCTATCTTCAATCCTACTCTCATCTCAATCCCCCTCTTTTATAAATTTTTACTCAACCAATGTTTCAGAAATAATTTCTAATAAACTGCTTAAACCCTCTTTGGTTACTCCTGAAAACAAAACCAGTCTGTATTCACCATATTTCATTAAGGTATTTTCAAAAAGTTCTAATTGTTTTCTGCGCTCACTTCTTTTAACTTTATCGGCTTTTGTTAGAACGACTGTAAAAGGAATATTATTAACTTGTATCCATTGCA
This sequence comes from Thermotogaceae bacterium, assembly GCA_029981435.1. Classification (GTDB taxonomy): domain Bacteria; phylum Thermotogota; class Thermotogae; order B21-G9; family HyVt-16; genus HyVt-16. The sequence goes on from JARRBB010000012.1 coordinate 43,079, forward strand.
ACATTTGTAAATCAGCTGGTTGAGGTTCGTGCCTTATATCCATCAATAGAAAACACATTGATACTCTTCTGGTTTTGAAATAATGTTCTATCAATATTGACCAACGTTCTTTTTCAGCTTTTGATACTTTTGCATACCCATATCCCGGAAGATCTACAAAATAAAACTGTTTGTTTACAAGATAAAAGTTTATTGAACGTGTTTTACCTGGTTTAGAACTTACTTTGGCAATTTTTCGATTGAATAAAACATTCAGTAACGTTGACTTTCCAACGTTAGAACGGCCAGCAAAAGCTATTTCTGATTTCACAGGTTGCGGAAAAAAATCTGGATCGTAAACTGTTGAAACAAGCTCAACACTTCTTATTAACAACACTATCAACTCCACTAAGAGCTATCTTTATAACTTCTTCGATATCGTCAACCAGATTTATTTTCACTTTTTTTAGAATCTCCTCCGGGATTTTTTGCAAATCTTTTTTATTTTTTGAAGGGATTATTATTTCTTTTATACCGCTTCTTAGAGCAGCGAGTACTTTTTCTCTAATTCCGCCTACCGGAAGAACCCTACCTCTAAGGGTTATTTCTCCGGTCATCGCTAAATCATTTCTAACTGGAACGTTTCGAATCGCTGAAAGCAAACTCGTTACGATAGTAACCCCTGCTGAAGGGCCGTCTTTGGGAACAGCACCTTCGGGAACATGAATATGTATATCGTGAGAATTAAAAAATTGGGGTTCGGTTTCTTCGCACAATTTTCTCACAACGCTTATGGCTATCTGGGCCGATTCTTTCATAACATCTCCAAGTTGACCGGTGAGTATTAAAGCACCCTTTCCAGGTATGATAGCACTTTCGATTTGTAAAATTGTTCCACCTATGGGTGTCCACGCCATGCCGGTTGCAACACCCACCTCAGGTCTATCGAGAATTTCATCCTCCAAAAAGCGAGGAATTCCAAGCATTTTTTCTAAAAGTTTCGGTGTAACTTTTACCGTTTCGATTTTTTCAGTCAGTATTTTTAACGCTATTTTCCTGAAAAGTCTTGATAATTCCCGATAAAGATTTCTCACACCTGCTTCTTTGGTATATTTTGATATTAAATCTATTAAAGCTTTTTCCTGAATAGTTATTTTATATTTCTCGAGTCCATGCTCTCTCATCAGTCTTGGAATCAAGTATTTTTTTGCGATCATAATTTTTTCAAGATCTGTATACCCAGGAATTTCTATTATCTCCATTCTATCTAACAACGCAGAAGGAATGGAATAAGTTACATTCGCAGTTGTTACAAAAATCACATCAGAGAGGTCAAAAGATAATTCAAGATAATGATCAACAAAGTTGCTGTTTTGTTCTGGATCTAAGACTTCGAGCAATGCAGAAGCTGGATCCCCTTGAAAACTCATACCCATTTTATCTATCTCATCAAGCAAAATCACAGGATTTTTACTCCCTGCCTGCCTGAGTAGTTGAATTATCCTTCCTGGTAAAGCACCAACGTAAGTTCTCCGATGCCCTCTTATTTCAGCTTCATCTCTTAGTCCCCCAAGAGACATTCTGACAAATTTTCGATTCATGGCTCTTGCAAGCGAGCGACCAAGGGAGGTTTTCCCTACCCCTGGAGGACCGACAAGGCAAAGAATAGGTGATTTAAGGTTGTTCGAAATTTTTCTCACGGCGAGAAATTCTAAAATTCTTTCTTTGACTTCTTCAAGCCCATAGTGATCTTCGTCAAGAATTTTTTGTGCAAGGTCTATATCAAATGTGTCTTGAGTAGTTTTACTCCAAGGTAAATTCAATATCCAGTCAAGATATGTTCTTATAACATTAGCTTCAGCTGAGTATGGTGACATCATCGATAAACGTTCCAGTTCATTTTTAGCTTTATCTTTGACATACTTAGGTGCGTTAAGTTTTTCAATTTTATTTCTCAACTGTGCAATTTCTGTATCTTCATTTTCGCCACTTAACTCTTCCTGTATAGCTCTCAACTTTTCTTTCAGATAAAATTCCCTTTGTGATTTCTCTATACTGCTTTTTACTCTCTCATTTATCTTTTCTTCAAGTTTTAGTAATTGAAGTTCGTTATCAAGCATCTGGAGGATTTTTTCTAACCTATTTTTGGGATGAAGTTCTTGAAGCAGTCTGATTTTTTCATTGAATTTACCAGGTATAACTGAAGCAACCATATCGGCGAATTGTTCAGGATCATCGATTTCCTCGAGTGGAAAAGCGATTTCTTTTGGTATGGCTTGTGTCATCTCCACATACTGTTCGAACAACTCTTTAACTTTTCGCATCAAAGCTTCCAGATATTTTGTTTTTCTGTATTTTACCTCGAGCGGTTCTATTTTGAAAAGCAAGATATTTTTCTTTCTCACATTTTCCTTTAAAATCCCTCTTTTTAAAATTTCCACTAGTACTTTAAGACTTCCATCGGGGTTTTTAAATATCTGAATGATCTGTGCAATTACTCCAAATTCGATCAGATCATTTGCCCGTGGATTTTCAACATCAGGATTTTTTTGCCACGAAAGAAAGACCAATCTGCTGGTTTTGTCAAGGGAATACTCCACAGCAGAAAGGGTTACATCCCTTTCAGCTATAAACGGTAAAACAGCACCCGGAAACATTACGGGACCATCTCTTAAAGCTATAACTGGAAGAACCTCTGGTATATCTATTTGTTCTTGTTCGCTTATAAACTCATCTATTTTTGATGTTTTCATAAAAGTCACCTCTTAAAAATCTCTTCTCATAATTTTTGCCTTTAAAAGTTATCATCAATTTTCGCATCATATTGTCAATAAACTCTATTTTTACTTTCAAAAATCCGTCTTTCCATGTTGATTCAATTATACCAGGCCACTCAATTATTGTAACACCGTCTTTGGGATACAAAAATTCTTCTAAACCTGCTTCTATAAATTCATCAATATTATTCAATCGATAGAGATCCATATGATATATTTTGAGTTTTCCAGAGTATATATTCAATATGGTGAAAGTAGGACTGCTTACCATGTTCATATCTATATCAATAGAAAGGGCAAGACCTTTAACGAATGTAGTCTTGCCCGAACCAAGTTCACCTTCTAAAAATATCAAATCACCTCTTCTTAAGCCTGTACCAAATTTCTTCGCAAACTCTATTAGGTCATTTTCACTCATCAAATTCATTGTTATTGCCAGTTCTTTGATCTTTCCACCGCCTTTTTCCATTTCATGTATTTTGCTATTAACGATTCATCTGTGATTGGATGAAAGTCTTTATCTACCTTTCTTAACCTCTTTAAATCTTCCAGACTCCATATTCCTGCTTTTATACCTGCCGAAACAGCAGCACCAAGCGCTGTGGATTCCATATTTTTGGGCCTTGAAACTTTTACATCCAACAAATTTGCTTGCAACTGCATCACAAAATCGTTTTTACTGACTCCACCATCAACTCTCAATTCTTTGATTTTCAAATCGCATTCATCTATCATTATATCAATTACTTCAGTAACACTGTAAGCGATCGACTCAAGTATTGCTCTTACAAGATGAGCTCTACCTGTATCCCTCGTCATTCCAATAAACAGAGCTCTGGCTTTTGGATCCCAGTGAGGAGCACCCAGACCAGTAAAAGCACCAACAAAATAAACGTTTCCACTGTCTTTAATTGAGCGAGCTAATGCCTCTGTTTGAGCTGCATTCTCAACAAGCCCTATTTGTTTCGCCCATTCAACAAGTGTTCCACAGTTGAAAATACTTCCTTCAAGTGCATAGGTAACTTTATCATTCAATTTCCAACCAACTGTAGTTATCAAATCCTTGGACGATATGATTTTTTCACCTGTATTGGCAAGAACAAAGGCACCAGTACCGTAAGTTGATTTCACCATTCCTTCTTCAAAACACATCTGTCCAAACAGAGCCGCTTGCTGATCGCCAAGAACTGAATAAATAGGAGGTCCAAATTTTGAGGTGCCGAAATCATCTATACTTTCCTTTATTTCTGGTAAGATTTCTTTCCTTATACCAAAAATTTCAAGAAGTTCTTCATCCCATTTAAGAGTTTTTAGGTTAAAAAGCATCGTTCGTGAAGCGTTGGAAACATCTGTAAAATGATTATGTTCTTTTGTCAAGTTGTATATTAAAAACGAATCTATATTTCCAACAATCAGATCACCTTCTTCGAATGCTTGCCTTACTGTGTCCACATTTTTTAAAAGCCACTCAATTTTTGTAGCTGAAAAATACGGGTCTACAGGAAGACCTGTTTTCTCTTTTATGATCTGGCTATAGCCCAATTCTTTAAGCTCTTCACATCTTCTGGTAGTTCTTCTACACTGCCAGACGATCGCGTTATAAAGGGGTTCTCCGGTTTTTTTACTCCAAGCAACTGTAGTTTCACGTTGATTGGTAATACCTATCGCATAAATATCAGAAATATTGATACTGGATTTTTCAATAATCTCATTTATAACTTCATTGACTGTATTAAGTATTTCAAGTGGATCATGTTCAACCCAACCAGATTTTGGATATATTTGTTTGAATGGTTTTTGGGAAATTGCTTTTATTTCACCCAATTCATCAATTAACAGTGCACGAGTGCTCGATGTTCCTTGGTCAATTGCTAACAAGTACACAACTATCCCTCCCAAGACGTATTATTTTCTTTCGAAATCTATCCTAACTCTCAATCCATTTAGTTCAGATGTTCGAGGAGATGCCCTTAATTTGAGTATATTTCTCACAGCTATGTCAGCAAGAATTGGGTTAGGTGCATTTATAACATTGACGATGGTTACCCTTCCATCTTTACCTATGTTTATCTGGACTATAACTTCTCCTCTAAGCGATTTTGCGGTGTTGGTATCGACGCTTTTTAATTTCAGCTGATAGTCATTTTGAAGGTCCTTTAGAACTGTTGTAAAATTAGGGATTCCAATTTTTGCAAGTTCTTCAAAAGCTATAATTTTTTCCTGAGAGGTCTCTTCAAATTCTATTCGTTTTTCAGAAAATCCTGTTTTTTTATTTACTCCTGATCTTAAAGACTCAAAAACATTTTCATCGTTTGTTATACCCGAACCGGGATTTAAAAACTCTTTGGGGCTTGTTGAGTATATTTTTGAATTATCTTTTTTAGGAAAACTGTATTCACTTAATGCTTTTATAATAGGATCTTCATTCACAGATTCTGTTGACTGTTGAATGTTATCTTCGGCTTTTTGTAAAGAGTCTACGCTTCTTTTTGTTTCAGTAGTTTCTATTTGCGAAACGATTTTGATATTCACAGGATTATTTTCCGGGATCGAAAATGGTTCATTTATATTTGGAAGTATGAAAGCAAATAATACAAAGTTTATCATAAAAGATAGAAACATGGAAAAGATCGATCTCATGTCTATTTTTCGATCTCCTTTACACTTATCTTCAAATCAGTGATTTTATAAGCTCTAAATATATCCATAATCCTTACTACAATACCATAATGTGCTGTTTTATCAGCAGTTATATAAGCCGTATTCGTCCTCTGAGTGCTCAGATATTTTTCTATTTCATAATTCAAATCATTTATAGATATTCTCTTTCCGTTAAAATATATTCTATCATCAGAATCTATACTTACTATCAACCTTTTTTCTTGTATTGTTTCCGATACTCCTGTTTGAGCTTCTGGTAAATTTATTTCTATTGCTTTTTCTTCAATAACAAAAGTTGTAGTAAGAACAAAGAAAAGTAATAAAAGAAAAATAACATCGATCAAAGGTGTTATCTCTATTACTATTGATTGCAATCGAGCATTTCTACGTTTCATTTTTTACCTCACTTCCTCATCAGATAATTCCCTTAGAAAATTTGCAACATCGTTCACTCCTTCAGTTATTGTTGCTTCCAGTTTGTCGGTTAATTCCCACAAGAAGCTCATCAAAATTGAAAGCGTTATTGCAACAACAAGCCCGGCTACTGTTGTGTAAAGAGCTTCTGATATACCAGCTGCTAATTCAGCTTTATAAGCTATACCACCACTTTGAGAAGGAGCAATAGAATTGAATATTTTTATCATACCGGTTACAGTTCCAAGAAGTCCTAAAAGTGGTGAAATAGTTATTATCATACTTATCAACTTGTAATTTCTCTGTATTCTAATCATTTCATTCTCTATCAACAATGTAAGGGTATCTCCCCCAAGATAACCACTTTCTCTTTTTGAGTCTATCAATTTCATAGTTATATTGGAAACAGGGTCAGAAGAATTTTTGCACATTTGTCTTATTTGACCTATGCGCTTTTGGCGAAGGAGTTTTTTCAAGTTTTCCACAATTGAGCCTGTTTTACGTCTAATATAAGCCACATAAATAAGTCTTTCAAACAACAAAAAAAGTCCAAACAACGATGCAAAAGCAATTATTAGGACAATAGGTCCTCCTTCGTGAATGAAGTTTATCATCTTTCATCACCTTTCCTGAGAAACTATGTCTTTATATAATATTTTTATTCTCAAAGCCTTATATCCTTATATGCTATAATCTCGTAAGAGTTGAATAATCACAAGTAGGTGGTGATATTTTGAAGATTCTTTTACTCAATCCTCCGAATAAGGGATATTATTATAAACTTGGTGCCTTTTATCCACCTCTTGGAATCGCATATATCAGCTCTATGTTAAAAAAAGCAGGTCATGAAACAAAAATAATCGATATGAACATACAGAAGTTCGATTACAGAAAAAAGAATTACGATGATTACGATTTAGTAGGTATATCTGTAGACACAGTTAGATCGAATATAGCGTATAAAATTGCAAAACACATAAAAACTAAAAACGTTAAAGTTGTTCTGGGCGGTCCCCATGCAAGTGCGGAAGCAAATGAGATACTAAAAAATCAAATAGCAGATTATGTAGTAATAGGTGAGGGTGAAAAAAGTTTTTTAGATCTGGTTGAGAGTTTAGAGAATGGTGAATTATATCCTGAGATTCCGGGTATTGCTTATATGAAACGCGACGAACTTAAAGTTTTTCAAAGCAAATTTATAAATGACCTCGATTCTATTCCTTTCCCTGATAGAGAAAGTCTGCCATTGAAGTTATACAGAACAAAATTCGATGGCAAAACCGCAACGAGCATTATAACTTCAAGAGGTTGTCCGTTTGACTGTGAATTTTGCTCCGCATCTCAATTTATGGGTATCAAATGGAGAAAACGAAGTGTGGACAACGTAATGGAAGAGATCAAAATGCTTGCTAAAAAACTCGGATATAGATCACTGATATTTTTTGATGACAATTTCACGATGGATCCAAAGAGAGTTATAAAAATATCAGAGGAAATCCTTAAAAATGATCTAAGGATAAGCTGGTGGGCATTTTCACGAGCAGATGAGGTAATAGGTCATGAAGATATGATAGAAGCGATGTCAAAAGCAGGCTGTAAAATGCTCTTTGTTGGTTTTGAAAGTGCAAGTGATGATGTTTTGAAAGAGTACGGTAAGAAACTTACAAGTTCTATTGCATTGAGTGTTTCAAAGATATTGAAAAAATATAAGATAGATTTATTTGCGAGTTTTATATTCGGAGCTCTTGGAGATACAGTTGAAAGTATAAATAAGACTGTAAAACTTGCTAAAAAACTCGGAGCAAGTATTGTACAATTTTCAATTTTAACACCATATCCTGGTACAAGACTATTCAACAAACTTAAAAATAACCTAATAACTAAAAACTACGAACTTTTCGATGCTACGAATCTTGTTTTCAAGCATCCAAATTTTTCTCCTGAAAACCTGAAAAAGATATTTATAAAAGCATATTACAAGGTTTATCTAAACCCTAAGCTACTGTTCAAACGCGGTTTGCCTTTCTTGTGGAAAATTTTAACTACTAAACATATCAATGAAGAAATACTTCTTGATGGTTAGGAGGAAGTTATTTTGGTGTTTAACTTTTTAGTACTTGTCGTCGGAATAACTTTGCTCGTGAAAGGAGCAGATTATTTAATAAGCGGTTCTGTAGCTGTTTCAAGAAGATTGGGACTTTCTGAGTTATTTATAGGTTTAACAATCATTGCTTTTGGTACAAGTGCTCCGGAACTTGCAGTCAGTATTCAAGCAGCTTTAAAGGGATCAGGAATCGCTATAGGAAACGTTATTGGATCGAATATAGCTAACATATCCTTAATCCTTGGAGCAACCGCGATTATAATGCCTTTGAAGATATCTATTTCAACTTTCAGATATGAAATACCTTTTGTTATATTGACTTCACTATCAGCAGGCATGATATTAATAGATGGTGACGGTTTTCTGAGTAGATTTGATGGAATTGTACTTTTGAGTTTCTTTGTAATATTTCTGGATTATTTGTATAGCATGGCAAAAAAAGATAGAAAAATTCTTTTAGAACTTGAAGATAAAGAAATGGAAGAAGCCGAAAAACTTTCTAAAATAGATAAAAGCCTACCAATAGCTTTATTAGCAACTTTTGGTGGTTTAGCTGGTGTTATATATGGTGGAAAACTGGTTATAGACAGTGCAGTATCCATTGCTAAAGTTTTTGGAGTAAGTGAAACATTAATAGGCGTAACAATTGTTGCGATTGGTACATCTTTACCAGAACTTGTTACGGGAATAACCGCAGCTTTAAAGAAAAAAGCAGATATTGCTGTTGGAAATGTGATCGGGTCAAACGTTTTTAATGTTCTTCTGATACTGGGTCTATCCACATTGTTTAATCCTATTGGTGCTGACAGAAATCTTTTGCAAGACATTATTTTCATGATTGGAACAGCGATTCTTCTACCAACTTTGTCTTTCAAAAATAGAACACTTTCACGTTTAGGTGGTAGCATACTCTTGCTTTCATACCTTGTCTATATATATCTTGGAATCTTAGCTGGATGAATTTTCATCGTTTGAAATTGCAATTACTTCTATTTCAATGTCAACCATTCTTGGTAAATTCGAAACTTCAACAAAAGAACGTGCTGGTTTGTGAGAATAGAAGTATTCAGAATACACTTCATTTATTTCACTGAATTTATTTATATCTTTCGAAAAAATTGTGACTTTAACTACTTTTTCTAAAGAACTCCCGGCTGCTTCAAGAATTGATTTGATATTTTCAATAACTCTCTTTGTTTTTTCTTTTATGTTTCCGGCTATCAACTCATTAGTTTCAGGATCAATCGGTATTTGTCCCGAAACGAATATGAACTCTCCAACTTTTATAGCCTGTGAATAAGGCCCTATAGCTTTTGGAGCTTTACTGGTTTTAATATATTCTATATTCATTTTAATCCCCCTTCTGTTAAAGTTCTATATGATTTTAACACCTTGATGCTCAACTACAAAAATATATATGTTTCAGTTTTGTTTTGTAAACCTTAAAAAAATGAAAAATACTTCCAATGTTCTTGACTTCCGAAAGTCTTTAATGATATTATCCATGAAATTCATTTCTATAAACCTTCTTATGGGGTGCCTAAAGAAACTCAAGGGGAGTGTTAGTATGAAAAAAATCAAAGGTTCTAAAATGCTCTTTGAAGCTCTTTTAAAAGAGAATGTTGATACCATATTCGGCATTCCCGGTGGCGCTATAATAAACGTTTATGATGAACTTTGTGATTACGAAAACAAGATAAAATTCTATCTATTTCGTCATGAACAGGGTGCGACTCATGCTGCCGATGGATATGCAAGAGCCACTGGGAAACCTGGTGTAGTACTTGTAACTTCTGGGCCTGGTGCTACGAATACTGTAACTGCAATTGCCACCGCATATATGGATTCTATACCTCTGGTCGTTATCACTGGTCAGGTCCCAACTTCAATGATAGGTACGGATGCTTTTCAGGAATCTGATGTTACTGGAATAACTATGCCAATAACCAAACACAATCATCTTGTAACCAATATTGAAGAGTTTCCACAGGTTCTTAAAGAAGCCTTTCATATAGCCACAACTGGAAGACCTGGCCCTGTTGTTATAGATCTTCCCAAAGATATTCAGATTGCAGAGGGTACTTTCAATTATCCCGAAGAAGTTAATCTTCCAAGTTATAAGCCAAATGTAAAAGGTCACCCTCGTCAGATAAAAACAACTATGGAATTACTTAAAAAATCAAAGAAACCTCTTGTTTTAGTGGGTGGCGGAGTGAATTTATCAGGAACAATGAGTTTGGTAAATCGATTTCTCGATAAATTTGGTATACCAGCAGTTGCAACTTTAATGGGAAGAGGTGTGAAACCCAGCAATCCAAAGTTATACCTTCCAGGCGGAATTGGTATGCACGGTACTTATTATGGTAATTATGCCGTTTCAAATTCAGATTTGCTCATAGCCCTTGGAGTGAGATTCAGCGATAGAATAATTGGGAATCCCAAATATTTTGCACCAAATGCAAAGATAGTTCATGTTGATATAGATCCAGCTGAAATTGGCAAAAATGTCAGAGTAGATGTACCTATAGTTGGAGACCTCAGAAATGTTCTTGAAAAATTCCTTGAATACGATTTCGAAGTTGACTTTTCTAATTGGGTTGAAGAACTTCAAAAGATCAAAGAATCTCATCCATTAACTTATCCTAAAAGTGATAAGTACATAAAACCACAGTATTTGATAGAAAAGGCAAGCGAATATTTTCCAGAAGATACTATAGTGGTTTCAGATGTCGGGCAAAATCAAATGTGGGTTGCACAATTTTATAAATTCCATAATCCACGCTCTTTCTTCTGTTCCGGCGGCCTTGGCACAATGGGATACGCGCTCCCGGCTGGAATTGGTGCAAAAATAGGTCAGCCTCACAGAGAGGTTATCGTTTTTGCAGGTGATGGTGGATTTCAGATGAACATTCAAGAATTGATGACAATAAACAGATACAAAATACCCTTGAAAATTGTTGTTCTGGATAACAATTCTCTTGGAATGGTAAGACAATGGCAACAACTTTTCTTCAAATGTAGGTATTCTGCAACGATCCTCGATGATAATCCTGAATTCTCGAAAATAGCTGAAGTTGTTGGTATCAAAGCATTGAAAATTCAAAGACCTGACGAAGTTGAAAAAGCAATGAGAGAACTTGCAGAATATGAAGGTCCAATGCTGGTTCACGCATTAGTAGATCCAAGAGAAAATGTTTTACCGATGGTCCCACCTGGTGGAAAAATCTCAGAACCTTACTTGACAGCACCATACGATGAAAACCTCGAAAAGGTTGTTAAAAGAGGTGGTTCAAATGAATAAAAAATCCAGACATATAGTTTCTGTACTTGTTTACAACAAAGCTGGTGTATTAAGAAAGGTAGCACATTTATTTGCAAGAAGAGGATATAACATAAGTAGTATAACTGTTGGTAAGTCTGAAATCCCTGATTTAGTAAGAATGATAATAGTTGTTGAAGGTGAAGACAACGCTATTGATCAGATTGAAAAGCAGGTTTATAAAGTGATAGAAGTTTACAAAGTTTCACCTATATCTTCAAATGTAGAAGATCGTGTGGAAAGAGAAATGGCGCTTATAAAAGTAAAATTTGAGGATAACAAACAAGAAATTTATCAGCTTGTTGAAATATTTAGAGGTAAGATAGTCGATGTCGGTCAGGAGGGTATTATAGTTGAAATAACAGGAGCAACAAGTAAGATAGAGGCCTTTGTCGATCTGATTTCCAAATCTGGAAAGATTATTGAAATTGCGAGAACCGGCATAGCGGCAATGGATAGATGGGATGTTTCACAAGGTAAATAAACATAAACTATGATGGGGGTGCTTCGGATGGTTTCTATTTATTATGACAAAGATGCGAACCTTGAGCTTTTAAAGGATAAGAAGATAGCGGTAATTGGTTTTGGCAGTCAAGGACATGCTCATGCCTTGAATCTTAAAGATAGCGGATTGGATGTGCTGGTGGGTTTGAGAGAAGGTAGTAGAAACTGGAAAAAAGCTGAACAGCAAGGATTAACTGTGAAAACCGTTTCTGAAGCTTCAAAAGAAGCAGACATAATAATGATACTTGTTCCAGATGAAGTACAACCAGAACTTTATGAAAATGAAATCAAATCTAATTTAACCACGGGGAAAATGTTGATGTTTGCCCATGGATTTAATATTCATTACTTCAGAATCATTCCACCAAAAGATGTTGATGTAACCATGATAGCACCAAAAAGTCCCGGGCATATCGTAAGAAGAGAATTTGTTGAAGGAAGAGGTGTGCCTGCGCTTGTCGCCGTTTATCAGAATTACACTGGGAAAGCTAAGGAGCTAGCTCTTGCATATGCAAAGGGTATAGGAGTAACACGCGCTGGTGTAATAGAAACAACTTTCAAAGAAGAAACAGAAACCGACTTATTTGGTGAACAAGCGGTTCTTTGTGGTGGAGTAACTGCTTTGATAAAAGCCGGTTTTGAAACCCTCGTTGAAGCTGGTTACCAACCAGAGATTGCTTATTTCGAATGCTTGAATGAATTGAAATTGATAGTCGACCTCATGTACGAAGGCGGAATGAGTTATATGAGATATTCTATAAGCAATACAGCAGAATATGGAGATTATATAAGTCATGAAAAGATAATAACAAAAGAAGTCAGAGAAAACATGAGACAGATGTTAAAAGATATACAAACAGGCAAATTTGCTAAAGATTGGATAATGGAGAATCTTGCGGGGCGACCATATTTCTACACGATGCGTAAGAAAGAATCGGAACATCTTATAGAAAAAGTTGGAAAAGAATTGAGAAAAATGATGCCGTGGATAAAGGAGAGAACAGTTGATGAGGAGTGATTCTGCGAAGAAAGGTATCGAAAGAACTCCACATAGATCACTTTTAAAAGCTATGGGAATTATCGATGAAGAGATCGGAAGACCTTTCATTGGTATCGTTAGTTCTGAGAATGAAATAATCCCTGGACATATACACCTTGGAAAAATTGTTGAAGCAATAAAGGCTGGAGTTATAATGTCCGGAGGAGTACCATTTGTTTTTTCCACCATTGGCATTTGTGATGGTATTGCTATGGATCACAAAGGTATGAAGTTTTCCCTTCCATCCAGGGAACTTATTGCTGACTCAATCGAGATAGTAGCTAATGGTTTCCCTTTTGACGGTTTGATCTTTGTTTCAAACTGCGACAAAATAACCCCAGGTATGCTGATGGCAATGGGAAGATTGAATATCCCATCGATTCTGGTATCAGGTGGCCCTATGCTCGCAGGTAGTTACAAAGGTAAAAGAATAGATTTAATAACTGTTTTTGAAGCGGTTGGCAAGTACAAAAAAGGCAAAATAAATGCCGAAGAACTCCGCAACATTGAAAATTTTGCCTGTCCAGGTGCAGGTTCCTGCGCTGGTTTGTTCACTGCCAATAGTATGAACTCCCTTGCCGAAGCACTTGGAGTTGCTTTAAAAGGTAATGGCACTATACCCGCAGTTTATGCCGAAAGATTGCGATTGGCAAAAGAAGCAGGAAAATTGGTTATGAATCTTGTTGAAAAAAACATGAAACCAAGAGACATTGTTAGTATTGATTCTTTTTTGAATGCCATTTCCGTTGATATTGCTATGGGAGGATCCTCAAACACAGTTTTGCATTTAAAAGCCATTGCCGACAGTTTTGGTATACAACTTGATATTAATCTCTTTGATGAACTCAGTAAAAAAATACCTCACATATGTAACTTATCTCCTGTTGGTCCTCATCATATTCAAGATTTACATGACGCAGGCGGAGTTTACGGCGTAATGAAACGTCTTAAAGAGAACAATCTTTTGGCTGGGAAAGCGATGACAGTTTATTCAAAACCGATAGACCAACTCATTGAAAATGCATATATAAGTAATGAAGATGTCATAAGACCTTTCGATAATCCTTATCATAAAGAAGGTGGTTTGGGAATTCTGTATGGTAATTTAGCACCGGAAGGATCCGTGGTCAAACTTGCAGGTGTTCCTGAAAAAATGAGACATCATGTAGGTCCAGCGGTAGTTTTCAATGACGGTGAATTGGCAACCAAAGCTATTCTGGAAGGAAAAATAAAAAAAGGAGACGTGGTTGTAATAAGGTATGAAGGCCCAAAAGGTGGTCCTGGAATGCGTGAAATGCTTTCACCAACTTCTGCAATCGCAGGAATGGGGTTAATAGAGGATGTTGCCCTGATAACAGATGGAAGATTTTCTGGTGGTTCACGTGGAGCGGTTATTGGCCACGTTTCGCCAGAGGCAGCCGAAAAAGGTCCTATAGCTATTGTGAAAGATGGAGATATGATAGAGATCGATATCGAAAAAAGGCAGATTAACCTGCTTGTGGATAAAAAAGAAATTGAAAAAAGGTTCGAAGAACTCAATGAATATACACCGAAAGCTGATGAAGAAGTTCTGAAACGTTATTCTTACTTTGTCCAATCTGCTTCAAAAGGTGCTGTTTTTAAAAAGATTGGTTGATGGGGGTGCTATCTTGGGGTTAAAATTTACGATACAACTTTAAGAGATGGTGCACAAGCCTTTGGAGTTTCATTTTCTCTCGAAGATAAAATCCGAATAGCCCATGCTTTAGATGAATTAGGAATTCATTATCTTGAAGGTGGCTGGCCAGGTTCCAATCCAAAAGATATAGCATTTTTTGAATCAATTAAGAATATCAAATTTAAAAATTTGAAAATAGCAGCTTTCAGTTCTACAAGACGCCCCAACATAAAGGTAGAAGAGGATCAAAACATAGAAACTCTTGTGAAGTCTCAAACACCCGTTTATACAATCTTTGGTAAAAGCTGGGATCTTCATGTTACAAACGCACTCAAAACTTCTTATGAGGAAAACCTCTCTATGATTTATGACACCATATCATACTTGAAAAAATTTGCAGATGAAGTTATATACGATGCTGAACATTTTTTTGATGGATACAAATCAAATCCCGAATATGCACTTAAAACTTTGAAAGTAGCTGAAGAAGCAGGAGCGGATTGCATCGTGCTTGCTGATACCAACGGTGGAAGTTTATGGTATGAAATTGAGGAAATAATAGATGAGGTTAAAAAAGTTGTTTCCTCTCCTCTTGGGATACACGCTCACAACGATTCGGATTTAGCAGTCGTGAATTCCTTAATCGCAGTAAAGAAAGGAATAGTACACGTTCAAGGAACTATAAATGGAATAGGGGAAAGATGTGGAAATGCTAATCTCTGTTCGATTCTTCCTAATTTGATATTGAAAATGAAGATAGAAGCTATTCCAAAAGATAATCTGAAAAAATTGTATGCAATTTCTCACCTTGTTTCGGAACTTTCAAATAAGCCCCACAATGATCATATGCCATTCGTTGGAGACAATGCTTTTGCACATAAAGGTGGTATTCATGTTTCTGCAATGCAGAGAGATACGCGAACATATGAACATATAAATCCTGAACTTGTTGGTAACAAAAGAAGAATTTCTATATCCGAACTTTCTGGTAGGAGCAACATTATTGAAAAAGTGAATGAACTCGGTATAAAAATAAATCTTCAATCAGAGACTGTTCAGGAAATCTTGAAAAACATAAAAGAATTAGAAGCACAGGGATATCATTTTGAGGGTGCTGAAGCTTCATTTGAACTGCTAGTTGAAGAGATACTTGGTAGAAAGAAAAAATATTTTGATTTCCTTGGATTCAATGTTATAACAAGAAGATACAATGGTCAAAATTACTCAGAAGCCTCTGTGAAAGTAAAAGTTCCAGAAAGTGTAGCGAAAAATCTTGGTCTCGATGAACCATATGAGCACACAGCAGCTGATGGTGAAGGGCCTGTAGAAGCTCTTGATAGGGCTGTAAGGAAAGCTCTTGAAAAATTCTATCCTTCTTTAAAAGAAGTGAGACTAACTGATTATAAAGTAAGAATATTGAATGAGCAGGCTGGTACAAAAGCAACTACAAGAGTGCTAATTGAATCAACTGACGGAAAAGACAAATGGGGAACTGTTGGTGTATCGCCGAACATAATAAATGCTTCTTGGATTGCTCTTTTAGATTCTCTCATATACAAATTGTATAAGGATGAAAAAATCATAAGAAGGAATGATGAGGTATGAAAAGAATAAAAATATTTGACACCACTTTAAGAGACGGTGAACAATCCCCTGGAGCCTCTATGACACCTGATGAAAAAGTCGAAATGGCACTGATGTTGGAAGCCTTGGGTGTGGATTTAATTGAAGCCGGGTTTCCAGTATCATCTCCTGCCCAGTTCGAAGGTGTAAAGAAAGTTTCACAAGCTGTTGTTAAACCAACGGTGGTTGCACTAGCCAGATGTGTAGAAAGTGATATAGACGCTGCAGGTGAAGCTCTGAAAAATATTAAAAATAGAAGAATCCATGTTTTCATAGCTACTTCACCAATTCACAGAAAGTACAAGTTGAGAATGGAAAAGGAAGAAATTCTAAAAAGAATAGAAAACTACATCAATTACGCTAAGAAGTATTTTTCAGATATCGAATTCTCACCTGAAGATGCCTCAAGAACAGAATTACCTTTTTTAGTGGAAGTTGTAAAAACAGCTGTAAAAGCGGGAGCAACAACGATAAACATTCCTGACACTGTTGGATACTCATTACCAGAAGAATTCGCAAATATTATTAAAACTATTAAAGAAGGTGTTCCAGGAATAGAGAACGTTGATATTTCGGTACATTGCCACAACGATTTGGGTTTAGCGCTCATTAATTCGATTTATGCAGTTAAAAATGGTGCTAACCAAGTCGAAGTTACTTTAAATGGAATAGGTGAACGAGCAGGAAATTGTGCTCTCGAAGAGTTTGTTATGGCTTCTAAAGTTAGAAGGGATTTACTTGATTTTGGCACGAATATAAATCCAGAGTTCATATATCCAGCTTCGAGATTGTTGGTTCACATAACCGGAATTATACCTTCAAGAAATAAACCAATAATAGGTGAGAACGTATTTTTACATGAGTCTGGTATACACCAGGATGGTGTTTTAAAAATGAGAGAAACCTATGAAATAATGAAACCTGAAGATATCGGTCGACCATCTGAATCTTTGGTACTTGGTAGGCACTCTGGGAGACATGCAATAAAAAAGAAACTTGAATCCTATAGTGTTAAATTAGATGAAGAAAAATTTCAAAGAGTATTTGAAAGATTTCTCGAACTTGCAGATAAGAAAAAAGAGGTTTTTGACGATGATTTAATTTCAATCGTCTCAGACGTTTTAAGAGAACCTATCAATGGATACAGACTTATGCATTTCCATGTGCATACTGGAAACACTCTTTTACCAACTGCAACTGTGAAATTAGAATTTAAAGATGACGAATTCGAAGCTGCTGAAACTGGTAACGGGCCAATTGATGCGATTTTTAAAGCCATAGACAGAATCACCGGGCTGAAAACAAAACTTTATGAGTATATAATCCAAGCGGTTGGTTCTGGTAAGAATGCTCAAGGTGAAGTAAAACTCACACTTGAAATAGAAGGTCAATTTTCAAGCGGAAGAGGTATTTCGACGGATATTGTAGAAGCCTCTGCAATTGCCTATATAAATGCTATAAACAAGCATCTCATAATAAAAAATGGTTTATTGAGGTGATTTAGTATGACACTTGCTGAAAAGATATTGTCCAGAAAAGCTGGAAAAAAGTCGGTAGAACCGGGAGAATATTTATTGCTCGATGTTGATGTTGCTCTTGCGAATGATATAACTGCTCCAATTGCCATTGAGAATTTCAAAAAATACGGTGGAAAGAAGGTTTTTTCTCCTGAGAAACTGGTCCTTGTTCCGGATCATTTTGTTCCTAACAAAGATATAAAATCGGCTATGCAAGTAAAATTACTCAGAGACTTTGCAAAAGAACAGGAAATTAAAAATTTCTTTGAAGTTGGAAGAATGGGAATAGAACACGTTATTCTTCCTGATCTAGGGATCGTAAAATCAGGAGATCTTGTCGTCGGTGCTGATTCTCATACTTGTACATACGGTGCACTTGGAGCTTTTGCAACTGGAGTGGGGTCCACAGACATCGCTGGAGTGATGCTTATTGGAAAGATATGGTTGAAGGTTCCGGAGAGTATAAAAATAGAACTTCATGGAAGTTTCAACGAGTTTGTTACTGCAAAAGATTTAATATTGAAAATTATATCCATACTTGGTGTTGATGGTGCAACATATAAATCTATAGAATTTTTAGGTTCTGGTGTAGAAAACATAACGATGGATGGGAGATTCACTATTTCAAATATGGCTATAGAAGCTGGAGGAAAAACAGGTTTATTTCCTGTTGATGAACGAACCGTAGAGTATGAAAAAGAAAGGAATATAACCGTTGAAAAAATGTATCCCGATGAAGATGCTAAGTATTTTAAATCGTTGAATATCGATCTAAAGACTTTAGAACCACAGGTTGCTTATCCGTTCTTACCTTCCAATTGTAAAAATATTTCAGAAGCAGAAAAGGATAGAATAAAAGTGGATCAAGTTGTTATTGGGAGCTGTACTAATGGAAGAATAGAAGATTTGAGGCTCGCCGCTGAAATCTTCAAAAATCATAGAGTGAATCCAGATGTTAGATGCATCATAATACCTGGATCACAAGAGGTTTATAAACAAGCACTCAACGAAGGTCTGATCAACATTTTCATGGAGGCCGAATGTGCTGTTTCAACACCAACGTGTGGCCCTTGTCTGGGTGGACACATGGGGATACTCGCTAAAGATGAGATTGCCGTTTCCACAACTAACAGAAATTTTGTTGGCAGAATGGGACATCCTGATAGTAAAGTTTTTCTTGCTTCTCCTGCTGTTGCAGCGGCAAGTGCAATTAAAGGTTTCATAGCAGATCCAAGAAAATTGTGAGGTGTTATCTATGAAGATAGAAGGGAAATGCTTCGTTTTTGGAGATAACGTTAATACTGATGAAATAATACCAGCGAGGTATTTGAATACATCAGATCCATTTGAACTTGCGAAGTATTGTATGGAGGACATAAGACCCGGTTTTGGAAAAAGAGAGGATATCAAAGGCTCGATAATAGTCGCAGGTGAAAATTTTGGCTGTGGTTCTTCAAGAGAACATGCTCCCATCGCCATAAAAGCAGCAGGTATATCATGTGTTATCGCTAAATCCTTCGCAAGAATATTTTTCAGAAACGCTATAAATATCGCCCTTCCAATCGTTGAACTAAAAGAAGTAGAAGAATTCGATGAAGGAGACGTTGTAGAAGTTGATTTTGAAAATGGAATAATAAAAAATAAAACAAAGAATAAAACTTATACAGTACACTCTTACCCTGAGTTATTGCGCGAAATACTGAAGTTTGGTGGTTGGTTAGAATATTGTTTAAAGAAATCTGGAGGAGATACTGAATGAAAAAAATAGTTATTCTTGAGGGCGATGGTATAGGTCCTGAAATAATGAGAGAAGCTTTGAAAGTTTTAGAAGTCGTGGAGTCAAAGGCAAATATCAAGTTTGAAAAAACTTTTGGCCACATTGGTGGAGAAGCTTATGATAAATTTGGCACACCTTTTCCAGAAGAAACAAAAAGAAAATGTCTTGAAGCAGATGCAGTACTATTAGGTAGCGTAGGTGGTCCAAAATGGGACTCACTCCCACCAGAATTAAAGCCAGAAACAGGCGGATTACTGGCCCTTAGAAAATTGTTGAACCTCTACGCGAATTTGAGACCCATAAGAATCTATGATTCTTTGAAATCTATTTCACCATTGAAGGAAACTAAAATATCAAATGTTGATTTAATAACAGTGCGAGAACTTTCATACGGCATTTACTACGGTGAACCTAAATTTATTGATAATGAAAAAGGCCTTGATACAATGATATACGATAGGAAAACAGTTGAAAAAATAGCAAAACTTGCTTTCGAAATAGCTAGTAAAAGAAGAAAAATCGTCACATCTGTTGATAAAGCAAACGTTCTGAGAAGTTCCATGTTCTGGCGGAAAGTCGTTAAGGAAATTTCCAGAGATTATCCGAATATTTCCTTGAATCATATGTACGTGGATAATGCAGCAATGCAATTGATATTGAATCCATCACAATTTGATGTTATTTTAACATCCAATATGTTTGGAGATATACTATCCGATGAATCCGCTGCACTTGTTGGTTCATTAGGAATGCTTCCATCTGCATCTCTAGGGGATATAAATCTTTATGAACCTGCAGGTGGTTCTGCACCAGACATAGCCGGAAAAAATATTGCAAATCCAATTGCTCAGATCCTATCTTGTGCTATGATGCTGGAGTTTTCATTTGGAATGATCGATGAGGCAAGAAAAATAGAAAAGGCTGTTGAACTGGTTATTGAGGAAGGTTATAGAACAAGGGACCTTGCTGACCATTCTTCAAAAATCCTTACCACTTCTCAAATGGGAGATGTTATTTGCAAGAAATTAGAAGAAGTCTGGTAATTTTAGAAGATTTATGCTTTCCCGGATTTTGCATTAAAATTTAATGAATAAAAATTATTTTGAAAGCAGAAGATGGGTATGCCCCGAATGTGGAACAGAACATGACAGAGATATAAATGCAGTGATTAATGAAGCGTGATATATGAAATTATGACATACTTGTCAAAGTCTGGAACACTGCGATAAAAAGTTAAACTGATCCTGAGGGAAGAAACATATATTTATTTTTCGCTGCAACTGAAAGTCTCTTTAAGGAGTATAAACCTATTTTTCAAAAGAATATTTGATAGTTTTCAACTAATTGTTTATTAACTTCAAAAACAGTTTTCTTGACAATATTCGGGGTTTGTTGTAATATATTTATCGAAGTTCAAGTGCCGGGGTGGCGGAATTGGCAGACGCAACGGACTTAAAATCCGTTGGGGCTTAGAGCCCCGTGTCGGTTCGAGTCCGACCCTCGGCACCACAGAGAAAGATGATGATCTTGTTTAAGATATGTTGCGGGGTGGAGCAGTCTGGTAGCTCGTTGGGCTCATAACCCAAAGGTCATGGGTTCGAATCCCATCCCCGCAACCATTTTTTGGTAAGGCGGTGTAGCTCAGATGGCTAGAGCATGCGGTTCATACCCGCAGTGTCGGGGGTTCGATTCCCTCCGCCGCCACCAAGTATAAAAACCCGGGAAAATCCCGGGTTTTTTGTTTTTTAGATAGAAATATCAAAGAATTAAAGAAAAAATACCATATGTTATTATCCCTATCAGGACTGTTAAAAAAATGTTTTTACTGATTGCAGCAACTATAAAACAAAGAATAGCCGATAAAAGAAAAGGATTGTGAATAGAAAAATTCAACTGGTTTTCTCTCATCAAAATCGATGGTGCAAGAATCGCGGATAAAACTCCAACCGGTATATACTTCAACCATTTGATGAACCACTTAGGAAGGTTTGCCTTCGAAAACAAAAAAAGAGGAACAAATCTTGGAATGTATGTAACCAGAGCCATTAATAATATTAATAAAAAGTAGTTTTTAATCATTTTCTATTATTACCCCCATAGTCGCTGCAAGTAACGTCGCAATGATCACATTCCAATTTCCAGCAAAAAAACAAGAAATCAATATTGAGAATAAGCCACTTACAATTGATATAAGTACATCACGTCTGGTTTTGATTTGGAGAACAAGAAGAGCTATGAACATTGAAGGTAATACAAAATCAAGGAATGACACATCAAAATGGTAGAACCAAAATCCAACCGTTGCTCCAAAAAGTGAACTTAAGAACCAGCTTATGTATCCGGTTAAGCCAAGTCCTAAAAAGTAACAATATTTGCATTTATGCTTTTCGATACTGTTGATTGACATTGCAAAAGATTCATCTGTTATCAGAAAACTCGCAATTGGAATGATAAAATTAGGAGAGTTTTTTAATTTCAGCGCAAGTGAAACACTGAAAAGTAAGTGTCTCAGATTAACCAGAAATGTCGTTACGACAATCGAGAAAAAATCAAAATTCATTTCTATCATGTTCACTGCCAAAAACTGCGATGAACCCGCGAAAACCATCAAAGACATTAAGATAGTTTCAGTTACCGTTAATCCTGCTCTGGTTGCTAATAAACCGTATGTAATACCTATGGGAATATATCCCATTACTATTGGAAAGGCTGATTTTATACCTTCTAAAAAATCATTTAGTTTATCGTTTGAGGTTTTATCTTCAAAAGTCATCGAGTAGGATTAGTCCTTTCTCGATATACGCTTTTGCTAACACCATCATCTGTCCCCAACCATAAGCACAACCATATCTCACATCAAGTTCGTTGATATCTTTCACCAGTGTATTATCTGATATTATTACCCAGCATTTATCATTATCCGATGGTTGAAATCTTATTTCTACTCTTGATTTAAAACCATCTTCATATTCATACCACCAGAACTCCCATAGTGTATTTTCTATCATTTTTATCGTATAACCTCTGTCTGTGACTTCTTCGAAATTGGTAAGCCTAAACCATCTAAAGTATATGTCACCACCATCGTACATTTCTACTTTCATTCCATCGGTAAACCAGGGGTCCCATCCATTAGGATTAACGAGTGTTTTCCACACTTTATCAACAGGAGCATTGATCATTTCAGTAAATACCATTGGAGAAAGTTCAAGCATCCTTTTCACAACTCCTTACTCATTTTATTGTGAACTACCACACCTTACAGAAGGTGTGGTAGTTCACTCATTAATTATACATAATATGAAAAAGTGGGACCTTAAAAAGGTCCCATAGAATGTCCCGGATTCCCCTATATTTAAA
Source organism: Thermotogaceae bacterium (assembly GCA_029981435.1). Lineage (GTDB taxonomy): Bacteria > Thermotogota > Thermotogae > B21-G9 > HyVt-16 > HyVt-16. The sequence continues at coordinate 65,810 of JARRBB010000012.1, forward strand.
TCTTCAGCTTGCTAATTTTTCTTCCACAAGATCAAGCACATCTTTCACTTTACTTATGGAATTTAGTTTTTCATCTTCTATAGTAACTCCGAGTTCAGTCTCAAGTGCCATAACCAGATCAACAAGATCCAATGAATCAGCGCCTAAATCGTCTATGAACTTTGTTTCCTCATCGATTTCTGCCTCGTCCACATTCAAATTTTCAGCAACTACTTTTCGAATCTTTTCAAGTAATTCAGCCCTATTCATGAATTATACCTCCTTTCATTCTTGA
>JARRBB010000056.1 GCA_029981435.1 Thermotogaceae bacterium
CCCTACTGAAAGCATTACATAATTAGCTAAATTCTTAGCAGCATTTACGTCTCTATCATGATGTGCCCCGCATACAGGACACGTCCATTCTCTAACACGTAACTCTTTGACTTCTTTATTTACGTATCCACACACACTACATATCTGACTTGACGCATAGAATCTGTCTGCTTTGATCAATTCGATTCCATTTCTTTTTGCTTTGTAATTCAGTATCACTATGAACTTGTTCCATGAATTCCTAAGAGTAAAAGAGGATCGCTCTGAATGCGACCCTCTTAAAATTTTTGATTACCACCAGCCTCTTCCCCAGCCGCGACCAAATCCGCGACCGAAGCCTCTACCGAATCCAAATCCTCTTCCTCCAAAACCATATCCAAACCATCCTGCTCTCAATCTTGGATCGTATACCCAAGGAGTAGCGGCTACCCTGCCATAATATCCATAGTATCTACATGGACCTCTTCCCCAACCTATTGGTCCTGTGCCATCGAATCCTGGCATACTCATTCACCTCCTCGAGAAAGATCATCCAATTCCCTCAGTTTTTCTTCAACCCATCGAAGTTCTTCGTTGAGAAATTCTCTATAATCCAACAACATCTCTCTTTCTTCTTCTGGAGTTGGTTCATAATATGGATCTGCCCAAGGTGCTGGTGGCATCTGCATCCACCATGGACCTCCGCCCCAGCCGTATCCTGTACCCCAATAACCTCTTCCGTAGCCGTATCCGCCAGGGCCATAACCTCTTTTATATCCTCTACCTCTTCCAGCTCCATAATGATATGGTGCCATTTTATCACCTCCCAGTGATATTATATATAAAATACATATAGATGTCAAGAGTATTTATATGCAAGTTGGTTTTAAAAAGATATATAATCATGCTAAAATAAAAATTAACTAACGAAGGGGGAAACAACATGAAAAAGGCTTCTATAATTTTTTTAATACTCTTTGCGGTTGTTTTTATCTCTTTTCTATTCTCGAATCAAGTTGATCCAAAAGTTGATTTGCTGAAAGCAAAGTATCTGGCATATCTTGCACAGCAGAGATCAAAAAGGGAACTGGCTATATTCGAAGCTTTGAAAGAAAAAGAAGGCTTCATGAGAAGAGCAACCGATTACTTGAATTTCAGTGAAAGCTATAAGAAAATCCACGAAAAACGTCAGAAAGTGATGGAAAAACTGAACCAACTGAGAGCAAAAGGAGATCTCAATTCCATTGAATACTATAAAACTCTTGAAGAATCTTACAACCTTCTCGCGCTGGAAAATAAGCAAATCATTGCCGAGATGGAAAAGGGTTTTTATGACTCTTACATGTACACTATTGAAGAATTTGCAAAAGGTTCATGGTCGGATATCAAATTCATCGCTAACGAGCTCTGGGGAAATATAGGCGAAATAATTTCTCCATTGCTTGAAGGAGATTTCGCTGGGTTCGTAAAGAATGTGATACTGGGAGCTATAGATGCTACGTTCAAGCTCAGATTCATTGATTTTTACAAGGACAAAGCAACTGAGGAGATTGCGGCCTATTGGTGGGATTATTACATCGTTAGCAACCTCAAAAAGACCGAAACACAGAAATTAGTTGAGGATATCGTCAACAAAGGAAAGGATGAGTTGAAAGATAAACTTGAAAAATCAATGGTAGAGGGCGTCAAAAGTAAATTGATTGAAAGCGGTAAGGAAATGACAAAAGATGAGATAAAAAAAGAAGCTGAAAAAGTAGGCAAAAATCTCATTAAGAATCTTATAGAATTCCCTGCTCTATTGGTTGAGCTGGTTGAAAAATATTACAGTGTTTACACTTTTATAGATCTTTTCCAACAGGTAGCTCCCAATGAGTTCAATTACATCGAACAGATCAAAGCGGTACTGAAAGAATTGAACATGCTCGATGAAGACCAAATAAACAACTGTTATCGGGACAAAGTTTACTTTATGAACCTCAGAAAAAAGCTCAAAAAAATATCCCCCCCGAAAGCTCCACCAAAAGAGAATGTAGATCCAAAGTACAAAGTAAATATAAAACCAGCTGTAAAGTCAAAGACAGATGTTGAAGTAAAAATCGCACAGGAATTTGTGAATGAAGTAGATAAACTTCAAAACCATGATTTGTATATCAACAGGTTCGATGTCAGTTTATTCACTCGATTAGTTGACCTACTTGAACAGACTCTAAGGGAAAATTCCATCGATTACAATCAATTTCTCACATACTCCCAGGAAATATCTTCTAAATTCAATACAGCTTTGAGCGGTTGGTATAAAACATCTTTGGATAAGATCGAAGAAACAGTGAAGAATTATTCAGAAAAAGAAGAAAAAAAATCGGAATTGAAAAAGAACTATGACGGTTATAAAAAGGAATTTGAAAGTTATCTTTCAAACACAAAAGGGCGTTTGCAATCCGAGATGGAGGCTTACCAGCAAAAAATAGTACAGATGCTCAATTCTTTTGATATCACAAACGAGTTGAACAGCTTAAATAAAGGAGTAAGTCAAAGATGTCTCTCATTTATCAACGAATTGAACGAAAGATACAAATTTGTACGAAATGCGCCTTCTTCATTCTATGGAGATATTCCTTTAAGTTATGGTAACTCATCAGAATTGATAGAATTTTTGAAATTCACGGGAGTATCAGAAGACATTTTGAATCCACAGGGTAGTTTATTTCTCAAAGTGTCAAAATTTTTCATAACAGAACTTTACTATATATGGGAAAATGATTATGAAAGCACTTCCAAGCTTTTATCAAACATAAATGATCAAAAGAACATGGTCGATGCTTTGCTTTCGCGGAACGATTGGAGGATATACTATCAAGGTGAGAATGGTTATGAACTGTACGATCCCATAAAAAATGCTCTGAATTCTTTCTACAAGCGCTCCAAATTGAACGAATTATCTCAAAGATTCAATGCCATTTCAAGCAAAAAAGGCTTTGTTGAAGGATTGATAAAAAAATACGAAAGAGGTTTAATTGAAAGTCGAAAAAAGATATTCATCTTTGAGGGGATAGTCAAAGGTGAAGTTAAAGCACTGAATGATCTTTCAAAAGAACTTGAAGGTTTAATGAAAGAAGTTGAAAATGGATATGTTGATGCCTGGAAAGATCTTATGATTCAAGTTGCACAAACCTTGGCTGATATGTATTATGAAAAAGTAACCCCAGAACTTGCTCGTGAAAAAATAGAAAAACTTGGCAATGAAACACCTGTGAGAGAAATGATATACAAAAAGCTGACCATCGAAAAACTTTTGCAAGAAGTGGCAACGTTATCTCGTGAGCTCATCGAGACTAAAAATTCGGGCTTTTTCAACTTGAAAGCCTCTCTGAAGGGATATAGAGATAAATTTGGCGATCCTACTATATCACCAGAAGAAGTTGATTTTGATCAGTTGAAGAAAGATATTGAAACAACTACCGAAAACTGGGAAAAACTGAATAATCAAAAAGAAGTTCTTGAAAGAAGCATAACGAATTCTTTAACACAAAATCCATGGTTTTTCACACAATTTGTAAAGGCACCAGACAATAATTACACTAAGATATTTAGCAAAGGTAACTGGATCGATTCCACTTACTCAATAGATGAAAACTGGAACATCACACTCAACATCATTTACTATTCAAAAGCAGCTATAGACGGTTATTTAGAGGAAGAAAAAGCTCTTCAGAAGGCAAATGAATGGTATGAAAGAAGATTGAATGAATTGGAATCAGAAGTTCTGGAATTTCTAAAAAATCCAACCAACTCTGAAGAGAAAAACAGACTTTTAAACGAGCTGGATTCAATGTATACAAAATTCAAAGAAATCTATACTACCAACTATAAAAGACCTGTTTCATATCATCCAACACTTGTGAAAGAAGAACTTGATAAGAAATGGCAGGAATTGAGGAATAAAATATTCAATGTTAAAGCACCTATAAAGATTGAAATTTCTACTCCAAAGATAAATCTAAAATCTATAAAAAAATTGAAGCCAAAGAGAACCACAAGAATCTATTTTGATCAGGAATTAGGTTATCCATTCAGTATAGAATTTTCTCTGGATAACTCGAATCTTGTTGTTGGTATACAGAACGATTGGTACTTGTTGAACATAAAAAGAAAAAAATATACCAATTTAAACGCTCAGGTTCTTATAAAGCCGTTTGCTGAAAGTGTTGGTCCTTATGTAATGATGAGGCTCCCAATGATATATCAGCTTGAAAACAACAAATATCTTGCCTTCAATGAGGAAAGTGGAACAGTTGGGATCTGGGTGCCTGGAAATGAGCCTGAAATATTTATCGATGAGTCATTTCCGATGGGAAAGGAATATCTAAGTATCTCTTCAATTTCAAGTGATCGCCGTTATTTGCTCATAAAAAAATCCATAGACAGTTCCATTGCGGAGATATACGTCTATGATTTAAAAACAGGCTCGGTTCTTGGTAAAGTTGTGAGTTCTTTTAGTGGCGTTTCAAGCTGGATACCGGGCGAGACGAATTTCGTATACTTCGAGCCTTTCACCACTAAAATCATGAGAATCTATGCAATGGATGGAACCATGATAAAAGAATTAGAATTACCCAAGGATAAGGAATATTTCAACACAATAGCATCACTTTCCGGTGGAAAGTATGTGTTGTTGATATCCGAACGTGATGGTGTCGTTGCACTGGATACCGAAACAGGGAAATTGAGTAAGCTAAAACTGAAACTGGGGAAAGATGAATTCCCGGAGACGGTATTTTCTTCAGCAACCGGTTCTTATTTTGGAGTGGTGTTTGGAAAGCACTCGGGTTCTGGATACAGAAAAGGAATTGAAATTTACATATTGAAATAGTTGGGTGTGGAAATTAAAAAACACCGTGTCTTTCGTGAGTTTTCAACTCAAGACACGGTGTTTTGCTTTTTTAATCTGAATCAAAATCTGTGAGTTCTTTTACTTTTTCTGTAATTTTTTCATATCCCTGTTCTATCAGTTTCACAAGCGTGCTTCCTACTATCACCCCATCGGCTATCTTAAGAATGTTTTCAACTTGCTCTTTTTTTGATATACCAAATCCAACGAACACAGGTGATGAGACGAAAAGTTTTACTTTCTTCAGATGGTTCAAAAAGGGTATTGAATCTTTTTCTCCTGTCACTCCATATCTTGATATATAGTACACGAACGGAGCATCTATCTCATCGATGTTGGCAAGTTCTTCATCTCTCGTGTTTGGTGCAACAAAAGGAATCACAGGGAATTTTAATTTCACATTTTTAACCTCTCTCAATGGTAAATCCGGGATTACAAGGCCTTTTATCTTTACTTCGAGCAGCCTTTCAATCAAAACTTCTCTGCCTTCTGGATAATTTACAATCGGATTCAAATAACTCATAACATAGAGTTCATAATCAACCTCTATCTTTTCAAGCATCGCCAAGATTTTCTTTAGATTTGTTCCATTGTCAAGTGCAACTTTATGAGCGCGTTGTATTACAGGACCATCCGCTATTGGATCTGAAAAGGGAACGCCTATTTCAACACCTTTTATACCAAGACCGTTGAGCGATTCAAGTATTTTTTGAGTGGTTAAAAGATCAGGATATCCCGCTGGAATGTAAGCTATGAATTTTTTCATTTTATCAGCCCCTGTGCATATGGATTTCCCAAAACGCTTTCAAGATCCTTGTCACCCCTGCCTGAGAGATTTACCACCACTATCTTTCCAGCTATATCATCTATTTTTTCAAGATATGCAAGGGCATGTGAGCTCTCAAGTGCCGGTATTATTCCTTCGTTTTTTGAAAGTTCTAAAAAAGCTTTTATGGCTTCTTGATCCGTTATTGCTTCGTATCTTACTTTTTTACTTTCAAACCAGTAGGCATGCTCAGGTCCCACGCCGGAGTAATCGAGTCCGGCGGAAACGGAATGTGTAACGCTGATTTGACCCCATTCATCTTGCAGAATCAATGTTTTGCTTCCATGTAGATATCCGACTTTCCCTTTGAGTACTGATGCCGCGTGTTCATCTGTGTGAAGACCTCTGCCACCTGCTTCCACTCCGATTAAATTCACACCTGAATCAATGAATGGATAGAACATTCCTGCTGAATTACTTCCACCGCCGACACACGCGAGTATGTAATCCGGCAATCTTCCTTCGATTTTTAATATCTGTTCTTTTGTTTCTTCACCGATGATTTTCTGAAAATCTCTCACCATTACCGGATATGGATGTGGTCCAACAACCGAACCTATGACGTAATATGTTGTTTGAAGATTGGTTATCCAGTCTCTGAGTGCTTCGTTTATTGCATCTTTTAAAGTCCTGCTACCGTTTTTCACCGGGATCACCTTTGCACCGAGCAGTTCCATTCTCTCAACATTTGGTTTTTGCCTTTTTGTGTCTTCTTCACCCATGTATATGATGCACTCAAGACCGAACAGAGCGGCACCGGTTGCGGTTGCGACACCATGCTGTCCGGCGCCGGTTTCAGCGATTATCCTTTTTTTACCCATTCTTTTCGCCAGAAGAATCTGACCGATCACGTTGTTCAGTTTATGTGCACCTGTGTGAAGAAGATCTTCTCTTTTTAAATACACTCTGGCCCCATATTTTTTGCTCAGGTTTTTTGCATGGTACAAGGGAGTTGGTCTTCCGGCATAGTTTTCAAGTATTTCATTGTATTCATTCCAGAACTTTGGATCATTTTTGATAGATTCGTAGGCTTTCTCAAGCTCTTCAAGAGCTGGCATTAATATTTCTGGGACATACTGACCTCCGTATTCTCCAAAATAACCTTTCATCATAACAACCCCTTTGCTTTTTTGATAAAATTTCTAATCTTAGTGGGATTCTTCTTTCCCGGTTTTTCTTCCACACCGGATGAAACATCCACCGCGAACGGTGATAGCAAATTCACAACCTCTGAAACGTTTTTTTCATTCAAACCACCTGAAACTATGAAATAACCGAATTCATGAGTGTAAGGAGCAAGAAGATTCCAGTCAAAGGATTTTCCACTTCCACCGTATTGAGGAGTTTTTGTATCGAAGAGCACGAAAAAATCTCTGTATTTCATGGCTTTTACAATATCGTTTTCATTTTCGATCCCTACAGCCTTTATAACATCCGTTCTTTTGAGTAAATTTTTGCAGAATTCTACATCCTCATTTCCATGAAGCTGAACGGCGTTCAATTTCACTTCATCACAAATCTCCAGTATCTTTTCGACACTGCTGTTGACAAAAACCCCTACTTTAAACACAAAAAGTGGTAATGAAGCTGAAATCTTCTTCGCTCTGTCCACTGATACAAAGCGCTTACTTTTTTCGTAAAACACAAAACCGACAGCATCTGCACCTTCATCTATGGAAAGAAAGGCGTCTTCAACGCTGGTTATACCACAGATCTTCACCCTGACCATCTTTTCAGCTCCTTGAGAAACATTCCCGGATTTTCAGAGCTCATTATTGCTGTTCCGATAAGAACCGCGTCCACCTTCCCCTTCAATTCCAGTAATTCTTCAGGTTTTTGAATCCCGCTTTCTGCTATCACGATTTTGTTTTCTGGAATCATTTTGAGTAGGTCATGAAGGATTTTTTTGTCGATTTCGAAGTTCGACAGATCACGGACATTTATACCGATTATTTCTGGATCTATTACTTTCATGACTTTTCGAAGATCTTCTTCCGAATGAATTTCAACAATTGAATCAACACCAAGAGAAACGGAGAGGTTGTACAGCTCTTTTATCATCGTTTCATTCAAAATCCTTGCGATTATCAAAATTGCGTCTGCACCGTAAAATACGGCTCTTTGAATCTGTACAGGGTCTATGTAGAAATCTTTTGCAAGTACAGGCTTTTCTGTCATACCTTTAGCCATTTTTATAAATTCGATTTTTCCCATGAAAAACTCTTCGTCCGTAAGTATGCTGATACCGTCTGCATATTTGTCATAGAGACTGATGTAATGTTCCAAAGAGGCATCAGGATTTATTTTTCCTTTAGAAGGTGAGGCTTTTTTGAATTCTGCTATTATTTTTATTTCCTCTTTATTTCCAATTAACTGTCTCTGAAATCTGAATTTTTCTTTATTTGGAGTAGGTTTACAGTCATGAAATTCGTGTTTCAATCTCTCAACTTCACGTTTTTTGTATTCAAGAATTCTTGAAAGTTTGTTGATATCGAATCACCTCCTCCAGTTTTTTCAGAGCTTTTCCTGAAAGAATCAGGTCTATAGCCTTTTCAACACCAGTTTTCAGACTATCAACATCTTCAACGATCCAGAAAACAATCCCAGCATTCAGAGATACAGTTTCTATCTGTGTTCTTGTACCGTCACCTTTTAAAATTTTTTTCATTAAATCGAAAGCTTCTTGAGGATTGTCAGGACCTTTCAGCTCCTCAATTTCACCTTTTTTAAGTCCCAATTTTTCGATATCTATATCAAGTGGTGTTATTTCATCGGTTGTTATCAACAGCGCTTTGTTTTCATCGCAAGTCGTGATCTCATCAGTGAATCCACCTGAAAGTACTACAGATTTTCTGGTCCCGAGTTTGTGGAGGGCGGTGGAAATTTTCATCGCTGAATCAAAATTGAAAACTCCTATGATTTGGTGTTTAACACCTGCAGGATTTGTAAGTGGACCAAGCAAATTGAAAGCTGTTCTAATTTTCAATTGCCTTCTTGAAGGCATAACATGTTTCATCGCCGGGTGGAATTTTGGGGCAAAAAGAAATGAAAAGCCGGTATCTTTGAGTTCTCTTTCCACTTCTTCAATCTTTTTATCAAGTATGTAGCCACCAGCTTCCAGTACATCTGCACTTCCAACTTTGCTTGAAACTGATCTGTTGCCGTGTTTTGCAACCGGTATTCCACCACTGCAAACGACAAAGGCAGTCAAAGTGGATATGTTGAAAGTTCCAGCTCCATCTCCTCCTGTTCCACAGGTATCAACGGTTTTTGAACTGAAAGTTCTCACCTTCAAGGATTTTTCCTGCATTACTTTTGCCATTCCAGCGAGCTCTTCACCGGTTTCACCTTTTGCTCTTAGTGCGACAAGAAATCCAGCTATTTGAGCGTCATCTAATTCACCAGACATGATTTTTTCCATAATCTGTCTGGTCTCTTCAAAAGTTAGATCTTCTCTGCTCAACAACTTCTGCATAACGCTTTTAAAGACATCTTCATCGATCACAACAGGCTCGTTTTTTCTGGATTCTGAGATGTTCAAAAAATTTTCTATGATCTTTTTTCCTTCAGCTGTCAGGAATGATTCTGGATGAAACTGAACACCGAAGACAGGTGATTCAACATGTTTGATCGCCATCACTTCTCCATCATCGCTTCTGGCAATTACGTTAAGTTGTGGAGGTACGTCACTTACAACCAATGAGTGATAGCGAGTCGCAACGAATGGGTTTTTGACATTTTTGAAGATTTCGGATTTGCTGTGGAATATCCGAGATGTCTTTCCATGAAAAATCTTCTTCGCACCGGTTATCTTTCCACCAAAGGCATATCCAATCGCCTGATGACCGAGACAGACACCTAAGATTGGAACTTTATCGAAGAAGTTCTTCACTACATCCACAGAAATTCCGGCATTCTCAGGTCTTCCAGGACCAGGAGATATGATAAGATGTGTTGGGTTTAGATTTTCAAGTTCTTCAATTGTTGTTTTATCATTTCTAAAAACCAGTATTTCCGAACTTTTCTCAACCTCTCCTATACACTGAACTATGTTGTAAACAAAAGAATCGTAGTTATCAATTACGATCACCCTTTTTCTCAAGATATCCCTCCTTGAATTTTTCGCGCTATTTCAAGGCTTTTAAACAGCGCTTTAAGTTTATTAATGGTTTCTTGATACTCTCTTTCGGGCACGGAATCATAAACGATACCTGCACCAGCCTGAAGCCATCCTTTATCACCTTTCAAGAAGAAAGACCGAATGGTTATCGCAGAATCCATATTCATGTTGCCTTCTTCATCAGGGAAAGAGAAATAACCAACAGCCCCTGCATACGGTCCACGAGGTGTCGGTTCCAGTTCTTCTATTACTTCCATAGCTCTTATCTTAGGAGCTCCTGACACTGTACCCGCCGGGAAAGAAGCTTCGAAGACATCGATGGAATCTTTTCCTGATTTCAAATTTCCTGTAACCTGTGAAACTATATGCATCACGTGTGAATAGCGTTCGATTTTCATCTGCTTTTCAATTTTCACAGTTCCTTCCTGACATACTCTCCCAAGGTCATTTCTACCAAGATCCACGAGCATCGTATGCTCTGCAAGTTCCTTTTCATCGTTCAGCAATTCTTTTTCAAGTTTTAGATCTTCTTCAACCGTTTCTCCTCTTGGTCTTGTACCGGCTATTGGTTTCAATGTTGCTTTTCTATTTTCAACCTTGACCATGGTTTCAGGTGAAGAACCTATTATAACTTCGTCTGCAAATTTCAAATAAAACATGTAAGGTGATGGATTAATAGTTCTAAGGGCTCTATATATTGAGAAGGGGTCAAGAGATGTCTTGAAAGAAAAACATTGAGAGAGCACCACCTGAAAGATATCACCGTTTATGATATATTCTTTCGCCTTTTTAACCGCGTTGTAGAACTGTTCTTTTTCAAAATTTGATTCCGGTTCAGTAATAAAGGAATTTTTAATTTCTCTTTGCTTTAAGGGATCGAACATTTTGTTTGCAAATTTTTCGGGATCTTCGCTGATCACATAGATGTTGTTTTTAAAATGATCGAAGATTATAAGATGTTCCGGGACTATAAACTCAAAAGTTGGAAACTCTGATTCTTTAACGGGAATATCTTCAATGAATTTAACGTAGTCATAACTGACGAATCCAACAGCTCCACCTTTGAAAGCTGGTAATTCAGAGTTTTTAATCTGATATCTGTACTTTTCAAGCCAGTTTTTTATGGCTTTGAGTGGTGATTTTTCGTATTTCAGCTTCTGAAAATTCGTCTTCAAAATTCCGTTCTTTAGAGATATTGTATCTTTTGCACCTATCCCGATGAAAGAGTATCTGCCAAAATAAGAACCAAGTTCCGCACTTTCGAGTAAAAAAGAGAATTCTTCATCGTTGGAAACTTTCATGAAAGTTGAAACAGGTGTTTCAAGATCTGATATGAGCTTTAAAATATGCACTGAATCCCTCCTTTCAAAAAATGATTTTTAAAACAACCACGTTATTCTGGAAAACAAAGTGATTTTCAAATTACCTATTTCAAGAGACAAGATCAATAAAAAAAGAGGGCATCTCTTTTTGAGATGCCCCCTTCTTCAGATTTAAAGGAATTCTCAGATGTGTAAACACAGAGAATCCCTCAAAGAAGAGGGCCGTTCTCTGTGCCACCAACAATTGTTCACAACTGAAACAGGAATTTTCTTTTTAAAGATGAAAAATCTCAATGAAATCACTTCCAATAAATTTTGTTAAATTATATCACCTGTATTTTAAAAGTCAAGTTTGATTGAATACTGATTCGATAATTGTCAAAAAGGATAATTTATCATTTTTCTGCAAAGAAGACACCACCTTCTATAAGGTGGAGATGAATTTGCAAGTTTTGATGTAGTCATTCATGTGTAATATAATATGCTTGTGTATATATTCCTGTTTTTTTTAAGGTGTCTTTTGTATGATTTTAACTTACAAATTTCGTATTTACCCCACAAAAGAACAAGAAGAAAAATTAAATAAACATTTTGGTTGTGTTCGATTTGTATACAACTTCTTTTTAAACTATTCTTCCATCATGTACAAGAAGATGAACATCTCAACTAATTACAACGAT